>JAGVLI010000516.1 GCA_020054355.1 Planctomycetales bacterium
CCCAACTCTCCCGATTTGCTGAGGTGCCCGTACAGTACAGCCGAGGACCTTACGAGCGATATCAGCGTGGGTTCCTTTTCGCGCGACCGGGAAGTATGCGCATCCGCTACTTCCTTTTGGAGACCCCGGATTACCAGTTCCACCCCAAAGGACTTTTTCCCCTGATCGACCGGCTCGAAAGTGACTTCACGTCGGCGTACCCACTGGCGAATGAAGATATGATGTGTACGCTCGATGATGCAGGGAATGCTCGGATGCAGATCATGGTCAGCTGGTGGCAGGTGCCCTTGACCGTCTGGTGCGACGACAAGGAAGGACTTCACGCCGCTCTCGCCCGCTTCTGGGGAAACCGCGAAGAGTAGGCGCGCGAAGCCGAAAGCAGCCTGTCGAGCGGAGCGACTTGGCTACTTGCCGCCCTGCTCAGCTTCCGCCTGCTCCTCGGCGAGCCTTTGCTGCCAGTTGGTTCCGTAGGCCCGCCCATTGCAATGAACACGATAGAACACAATCGGCAGATTTCGGCTGGCGAGGATTGCCGCGCGCAGCACCAACAGAACGTTCGAGTCCTCGCAACCGTTGACCGTCAACACTCGCCACCCTTCGGACGACTTCTCGAACTCATCGGGCGAATCGTACTCCAGCAGGAGGAGATTCTCCCCTTCATTGTGTGACCAACGGCCGGTGTCTCGACGTTCGTAGTCCGGCTGATGCCGGATCACGCGCACGTAACGGCCATCGTGGTCCAAGAACAGGTGCATGTCCCAGCGGCGACCGCCCACGTCATACTGAGACCCCATCCAATCGCCGATCAAGGAACGCCTCCTCAGATGGGGGTTAGGAGCTGCGAGAGAAACCCGCGCCGAGTGTAGGCGTGCTAAACCGCAAGCGGTATGCCGAGCGGCGGTCAGGTGGATCGAATCGCATCGCCGACGTTCAGCGTGCCGCTCTGGAGGATCTGCGCCCGCAGGCCGCCCCGGTGCAGCAGCGCTTTCTCGATGCCCTTGCGGGCCGTCAGCTTTTCCAGGTGGCCGCACGGTTCGCACAGGCGGATGCCGCGCAGCTTCACCGTGCCGACGGAAAATTCCTTGCCGACCAGATGATTCAACGGCACGCCGCGCGTCAGCAGGTTGCGCCGACACTCGTTCGGCGCGATCGTGATTTCATTTTCGTGCAGAATGGCCTCGACCGCTTCCGCTTCGATCAGCGTGACTTCGCGGTCGGGGCCGTCCTTCTTGCTGTAGGTGCCTTCGTGCAGAAAATAGCGGTCGCCGGTCAGGCCCCGGCCCTGCACCGCTTCCACGCGCTGGACGGATTCCAGGTCGCCGCACTTGCGGGCGCCGATGAAGATGCCACTCAGCTGACCTTCGAACATGTGATGCCCTCCTCCAGAGGCGACACCTGATTATGCGCGCCGGCCGGCTCCGTGTCCCACTTTACTTCGATGACGCGCATCTGTTTCCACAAGCCGCCGCGAAAGCGCCAGAACAGCACGAAGGCGAGTACCACGATGTAGGCGCTGGCGAAGGTCCAGGCCCAATAGAGGCCCCAGCCGTATTGCCAGGCCGCCCAGCTGGGCACGACCATCAACGGCCAGGCCAGGACCACGGACGCCACCGTGACGAAGCGCGTGTCGCCCGCGCCCTTGAGCGCGAAGGCGAATACCAGGTTCATGCCGTCGAACACCGAATAGACGGCGATGAAGCGCAGCAGCACCGGGATGATGGCCGCCACTTGCAGCCGCAGGGCAGCGTCCTGCTCGTTCTGCGACTGGAACATGGCCAGGAACAGGCCCGGCACCAGCAAGTAGAGCGAGGCCAGCACCGTCATGAAGGACATGGCCATTCCCAGTCCGGTCCAGGCGGTGCGCTCGGCCAGTTGCGGCTGCTCCTGGCCCAGTCGCTGCCCGACCAGTACCTGGATCGCCTGGCCGATGCCCATCGTCGGCATGAAGGCGATGGCATTGAGGGTAAAAGCGATGCTGCTGGCCGCCAGTTCGGCGTCGCCCAGCCGGCCGACCATGAAGAGGAAGCCCGTCCAGGCCAGCCCGTCCAGCGCCCATTGCAAGCCGCTGGGCAGCCCGTAGCGCATCAATCGGCCGAAGAGGTCGGGGTCGAAGCGCCAGCCGGCCAGCAGCTGGAATTCCCGGCGATACTGCCGTTTTAGCAGCAGGAGCAGCGCCAGCGTCCTCATTTCTTGGGCTTGCCGAGCCGCTTGAGCGCGGCCGCGGCTTCCTTCGCCTCGGGGCTCTTCGGGAAGTCGGCCTGGACCGACTCGAGGTAGGCGCGGGCCTCGTCGCCGCCCTTCTTCAGGTTGATCAGCGCCAGCGCGTAGTGCAGGCGCGCGCCGGGCGTCTGGCCGCTCTTCGGGTACTTGTCGAGGACGATCGCGAACTGGCGGCCGGCCTGTTCCCACTTCTTGAGCCCGAAGTACGCGAGGCCGAGGTCGTAGGTCGCGACGTCGGTCAGCTCGCCCTTCGGGTAGTCGCGCAGGTAAGCCTCGAAGCCCTTCGCGGCCTGGGCGAAGTCCTTCGCCTCGAGGCGGCGCTCGGCGGTGACGAAGGCGTCGGTCGGGCCGGAGGCGTTCTTCGCGGCCTCGAGCGCGGCCTTCTGGTCGTCGGAGCTCTTTTTCTGCGCGTCGGTCAGGCTCTGCCCGAGCGCGGCGACCTTGCCGGAGAGCTGGGCGCCGAGGTCGTCGAGCTTCGCCGAGAGCTTCGTCATGTCGCCCTGGGAGTCCTTCACCGTCTCCGTGTAGGCCGTCAGCTCCTCGCGCAGCTGCTTGATCGACACCGACAGGTCGGCCTGGTTGGCCTGCATCGAGGCGACCGACTTCTTGAGCTCCTCGACCTGCTCCTTGACGTCGTCGGACTGCTGGGAGAGGTCGAGCACGTCCTTCTGCGTGGCGACGCAGGAGGACAGCGCGAGCGCGCAGAGGGACAGCGCCGCGGAACGCCCGAGGCTCACTTGGCGGCCGTCGACTTGACGCGCACGCCGGTGACGGCGCGGCGGTTCTTCGACCAGCACTCCTCGCTGGACTCGGAGCAGGACGGCATCTCCTTGCCGTACGAGATCGTCGCGATGCGCCGGCCGTCGACGCCGAGGCGCATGTAGTAGTCGCGCACTTCCTTCGCGCGCTTCTGGCCGAGCGCGAGGTTGTAGGCGACGGTGCCGCGCTCGTCGCAGTGGCCGGCGACGAGGAACTCGGCGCCCTTCTTGCCCTTCATGACGGCGGCGTTGGCCTTGAGCGTCTCGAGCGCCGACTCGGAGAGCTGGGCGCTGTCGTAGTCGAAGGCGACGGGCTTGATGTCGAGGTCGGCCTCGAAGCCGGAGCCGGTCTTGATGCCGGCCTCGGTCACCTCGGCGCCCGGGGGAA
>JAGVLI010000326.1 GCA_020054355.1 Planctomycetales bacterium
AGAAGAGCAAGAGGCCGGTCGCGAACACCAGCCAGAACCAGATCGGCTGCATGCTGCGGGAAGTCGGCTCCCCCGGCCGGAACAGCGTGCCGGCGCGGGCGATGGCCGCGAGCGTGCCCGCGTCTTCCTCGATGGTCATGCCGTTGGTCGTGCGGCGCACCGTCTCCAGCAAATCGACGTTGCTTTCCATGTCGGCGAATTCCGGCGAATACGGAATCGTCACGCCGGTACGGACGCTGTCGGTCTCCTCGACCTCGACTTCCTTGCCGTCCTTCTTCTGCTTCACCTTGCGCTTGGCCTGGGCATTCAGGAAGTAGGAACCCGCCTCGTCGGCTTTGAACTCCGCTTCATACAGCCCGCTGTTCTTCTGCTCGAACTTCAGCTCGTGCTTGCGGGCATCGTCGAGGCGGGGCCCCGGCGGAGTGATGCCGCCGCGCAGCGCCAGGTCGGTCAACGGCCGATTGTCGCGGTCGCGGGCGTCGATGATGACCTTTACCTTGCCGTCGCGATATTCCGTCGTCAGCGTCAGGCGGCCCGTCTCCACCGAGCGGACCGCGTAGTCGAGCATCTGTTCCCAGAAGCCGGCATACCAGCGCGAGCCAGCCCAGTCGCGGTCCCAGGCGACACGGTCCAACCCGCTGCGGGCATCGCTGGTAAAGGCAGCGGCTTTGCCCAGTCCGTAGTGCCACTGCGCCAGCACCGGGAAATCCTGGTCGCCCTGCGGCGGGCCCAGAATCGACATCTGCACCAGCGGCGATTGCTTTGGCGTCGTCCGCACGAAGCCGTACAGTGGATCGAGGTTTTCCGGCAGCTTGGCGGTCGGCCCTTCGCTGATGACCAGCTTGGGCATGAACTTCTTTTCGTAGACGAACGACTGGCTGATGAGCCGGGTTTCCTTGGTGTAAATCTGGGGCAGCGCGTTCGGGTTCTTGACGTTGTGATACCGGCCGCCCGTCGAGACCGCGATGTTGTTCATGTTCTGGTCGGACGGCGCGCCGTGGGTGGCGACGCCCACCGTGGTTACCGTCACCTTGTCGGCGCGCATCCGCGCCAGGAACGCCTGGTTCGCCAGCTGCGGGTCGCCATCGCTGATGATGATGACGTGCTTCTTGGCCAGCTCGTTCTTGGGGTCGGTCAGCTTTTCGTGGGCCATCTTCAGCCCGGTGTCGAACTCCGGCATGTCCATCGGCGTCATCTTGTCGATCTGCCGTTTCATCTGCTCGCGCTTGCCTTCGACGGTCTGGAACGGCACATGCCATTCCATGCCCTGCCAGCCCAGGCCGGTGATGCCGATCATGTCCATCGGCCCCAGCTTGTCGATGGCTAGCTTGGCGATCTTCTTCTCCCAGATGTTGCCGTCGCCCATCTCGCAGGCGTGCATGATGAGCACCAGGCCGCCCTTGCCCTGGACCTTCAGCGCCTTGATCTCGCAGTCGACCGGCAGCGCCTTCTCGACCGCCGTGCCCTGCCAGCCGCCCGCGCCAAAACTGTCCGGCCCGCCGATCATGATGAGGCCGCAGCCCTGGTCGTAGGTGTTGCTGCGGATCATTTCCTGCTGGTCGTCGGTGAAATCGTCGGCGGGTGCGTTCGCCAGCACCACGCAGTCGTAGTTGCTGAGGAACACGCCCAGGTTCGCCTGTTCCTTGGGCAACTGATCGGAGCGAACGTGATCGACCCGGAATTTCTTGGAATCCTTGTCGCCCAGTTCGCGCAGCTGGTTGACCAGGAATTCGTGCTCCAGCTTGTCTTCCTTGCCTTCCTTCAGCCCTTCGACGACCAGGATGCGCCGCTGTCCCAGCGCCAGGACGTGCGTGCTGGCCTGCTTGTTCTGGATGCGGCCCAGCGGCGCTTTCTCCGCTTTGCCGTCGTCGAGGATCACCCATTCCGGCTTGAACTTGGCCTCGTAGGTGTAGGAACCTTTGGGTCGTTCCTTGGGCGGCGGGAAAGAAATCGAATTGAGTCCTGGCCGCAGCACCACGTCGCCCCACGGCGACGGTGCCACATGTTCGCGCCGGCCTTCGACGACTTGTTCCAGCGTCAGCGTGCCCTTCACCGCATGGGGGTTGTAACTGCGGATCAGCACGCGGATGGGAAAGCGCGAGCCTTGCTCGGTCAACGGCGGCGCTTCGACGCTCTGCACCAGCACTTCGTGCTCGTTGCGCTGGCCCTTGCCCAGGGCCAGCACGTCGATCTGCACGCCGTTCTGCTTGGCGATCCGGGCTTGCTCCTCGGCGTTGCCTAAATTCTCGTTGCCGTCGCTGATGAGGACGATGCGCTTGGAACTGCCTTCCGGGAAGGACGCCAGCGCCAGCTTGATCGCCGCCGCAATGTCGGTGTAGTGCGAGTCGATATTGCTCGCCATCTCGGTGAAGTTGAAGCGCGGCACGTCGCTGGGCGGCAATTCCAGGCGGGGCCGACGGCCGAAGACGATCATGCCGGCGCGGTCGCGCTTGTGGGCGTCGCCGCGCTGCTCCACGGCATGATTGATGAACTTCTTGATGCGCTCCCAGCGCAGGTCGGGCGGGTTCTTGCCTTCGATCCTCGGCGCGTTCTCGTCGGGTTCCTGGGGCACGCTCAGCGAGCGATCGACGACGAACAGCGTGGTCACGGTCTCGTTGGCCTGGCGCAGGCGCACTTCCGCGAGGGCCAAGGTCAGGAACAGCACCAGGCTGCAGCGCAGGCCGATGGCCGTGTAGCGGCGGAAGGTGCCCAGCCCCGCCAGGCTGCGATAGCTCATCCAGATGACGACGGGAATCAGCAGGAGCAGCAAGAGCCAGGCGGGCTGCACCGCTTCCACTTGCATCAGTACCCGGCCCGCATCCCACACCGCCTCGCCGCCGGAGATGCCGGCCCAGCCGCCGAGGCCGAGCACCGTTACGGCGACGGCGACGATG
>JAGVLI010000011.1 GCA_020054355.1 Planctomycetales bacterium
CTGGTTCAGCCAGGCGCTGGAGGGCCTGCAATACGCCCACCGCCGCAGCGTGCTGCACCGCGACCTGAAGCCGCACAACCTGCTGCTCAATGCCGAGGGCAGCCTGAAAATCAGCGATTTCGGCCTGCTGAAGGAAGTGGCCCAACCAATGCCAGGCCGCACGCCGCACTCCACCATCCTGGGCACGCCGCACTACATGGCACCCGAGCAAGCTCTGGGGGAACCGCTCGACGAGCGCTCGGACATCTTCGCCCTGGGCAGCACGTTCTTTCACATCTTCTCCGGGCGGATGCCGTTCCACAAAGCCACGCCGCAAGCGGTGCTGCTCCAGATCACGCAGGAAGACGCGCCGAAGCTCGCGGAGACTTCGCCGCAACTGCCGTTGCCGTTGAGCGTGGTCATCGGCCGGATGATGGCCCGCCGCCCGGAAGAGCGCTACCAGGACGTGGGTGTGATCCTCGAAGACCTGGCCAGCTACCAGCGCCGCTTGCTGCTGCGGTGTGCCGGCAGCGATCCGCATCTGTTGCGGCCGCTGGAAAGCCTGAGCGAGCTGGAAGCGCGGACGCAGCCATACAAGGTGGAGGATGGGCAGGATGATGTGGTGATTTGAAGCGACAGCAAACGAGTTCGTAGTGCCAGCGAGGGTCTTCAGGCTCGCCAACAAGCCCGAGTTGTCTGCTCATTTGTCCCGCAAATATCGCGCGGCCTTCTCCAGGGCACGTAGATGGTCA
Organism: Planctomycetales bacterium; assembly: GCA_020054355.1. GTDB lineage: Bacteria > Planctomycetota > Planctomycetia > Gemmatales > Gemmataceae > JAGVLI01. The sequence goes on from JAGVLI010000011.1 coordinate 732, forward strand.
CCTGGTCGGTCCCAAGGCGACACCAGCAGAAATGCGGTGTGGACGGGCTTGCCGTCGATGCTGTCGAAATCGACTCCGCCGGGAAACGTCGCCAGCGCGCCGACCAACTGCTTGATTTTGTCAAACATGGCATGAGGGATTGCCACACCCTGTCCGATACCTGTGGAGCCCAGTCGCTCGCGCTTGAGCAGTTTCCACACTACTTCTTCCCAGCATGAAGCCGCCAACTGGCGATCCGCAACCAGTCGCTCCACCACGGCGCGGATCGCCTGCTCCTTCGTCAGCACCTCGCAGGCTAAAATTGAATAAACGGGGAACCCATGACCCGGTTCCATGCCCTGGACTCCTGGGAACCAGACCAACGAGCCGCAGTGAGGACAGGGTGCATCCCCCGCCGACGAAGGTTCCAAAATCATCGACTTGCCGCAGATTGGGCAGTGATTCGGCTCACCTTCGGGTGTTCGGGAAGCGGGAAGCATGGTTGTCTAGTTTGGCCTTACCGCCGCTTTTTCGATCAGGAGGATTGGCCAGGTCCTTGAATGGAGAAGCGTCCTTCATACCCTTTTTCGGGCGTGCCGTCCACGAGTTCAAAGATAAGTTGGCAGATGGGCATGCCGACTTCGAGCTTGACGTCGAGTGGACCGACATTCCAGATTTCCAGCTGCAGCGGACTGCCGGGATAGCTCTCGTCGTCCTGCTTGTAGCCGAACCCCGCATGTATGGTCGGTGCCGTGACGTGAACTCCGATGCCCAGTCGGGCCAGGCTGCTCTTGCCCTCGACCCGAGCCGCGAGGCGGGAGCGATGGGGCAGCCAGATTTTCTCGATGGTCCAGCCCAAGAGGAACGTGTGCGAGCGGAAAACGTAGCCCGAATCCGAGATCGTGATGGCTTCGCTGTAAGTTTGCCGAACCGCGTCGAAATCGTATTCGGGGTCGAAAGGACAGACGACCGACTCCACACCTTTACCGCTTGGACGCCGCCAGAAGACCAGTTCTTTCGCCAAGCGCAGATCGAGAGCCGTGGAGGACCACGCTTCCGCCGGCGGATCGGGAGTGATCCGCAGAGCGCCGCGGGTAAGCGCTGCCCGAATCTCCCGATCGGAAAGAATCATGCATAAGCCTCGACCGGTTCATCCAGTTGGTCTCTTTTGACCCACAATCGATTGGCCCCGGTCTCGGCTTCGTGGGGTAGTTCGATCAGGACAGCCTTGGTCTTGGGATCGACATGCACCACCCCAATCGGGAGGTAGAAATGTCCCCCTTGTTCCGACAGGAAGTCGCGCTCCACCCGGATGAAGTGCCGCCGTTCGTGGTAGTCGCGCAAGCTGGCGAGGGCTTCCGAGGCACGCAGGCCCTCCGAGACATTCTCGCAACGAACTTTCGCCATGCTACACTTCCTCTCCTGGCGTTTTGAACACTTGCACACTAAACGCTGGGTCCAGGTGAGTCAATATCGACCGCGCCCGTTTCCTTCCAACGTTCGAGTCGAACGATGTCAGGGCCGTACTTCCGCATTCGTGAGAATGGAAATGAGATTGAGAGTTGCGGAAGTCGATTGGTTCGGGAGAGTCTGAAAAGGGAGTGGGAGCCGATTCGCGGAATCGACTCCCACTGCGCTTGCTCACTTTGAGGTGCGTCAACTCTCTGCAACTAGTCGCCGCTGTTGACCAACTCGATCTGTCCGCGCGAGCCGTTGGGCTTGCGGACTTCGACCTTCAGGCCGTCGGCCTTGGCTTCCGCCGGCAACGTCAAGCGGAGCGTGACGCGATGCCGGCCCGCGTTGAGGACTAGCCGGCCCTTGGACGATGGCGCGATTTCCTCCTCGTCGAGCCAGAGTGTGTACGGCGTCTTGGTATCGACCACGATTTCCACCGGGCCGGGCTGCACGGCGTTGACCTCGCCTTGCAGGTAGATCACGCCGGGCTTGCGCAGCTCGTCGAGTTGCAGGACGCCGTTGAAGCGGGCATAGGTCGTGTCCCAGGCTTCCGGGGCGTGCCGCAACACCGTATCGCGGAGCACGTCGCGGTTGGGTACGCCGTCGAGCAGGGTCGCCGGCACTTCACGCAGCTTGCGCCAGCGCTGGACCGCGCTGGTATTGGGCGTGGCGAAAGCGCTGCCCGGCTTGCCCAGTTCGGAGACGAAGCGGGCCAGGTCGATCAGTTCGCCGCGCGTCAGGATGCGGGTGACGCCTTCGGGCATCAGCGACTTGCCCTGGGTTTCTTCCTCGACCTCGGCGGCGGGAATTCGCATCAGCTTGCCGGTGGCGTCCTTGAGCGTCAGCTGGTTCTTGTTGCGCTCGACGACGATGCCGGTGACGATCTGGCCCTTGGTCGTGATGATGGTGCGCGTCAGGTACTCTTCCTTGATCGCCTGGTTCGGATCGAGAATGGAGGTGATGACGTAGTCCACCGGCGACGAGCCGCCGATGGGACCGAGGTCCGGGCCGACGTTGCCGCCGGCATTGTGAATGGCATGGCACGTCAGGCAGCCCAGGTCGGCGCGATGGAAGACGCGCTCGCCGCGGGCCGCGTCGCCCTTGGCTTGCACTTCCTGGATCAACACTTTCATTTCCTCGACCGTGGGCGGCTTGGGCGCTTCCTCGACGCCCGCCAGCCGGCCGATGGTCTTGCCCAGGGCCGGATCGTTGCGGCCCGCCAGGTACATGGCGCGGAGCATCCGCTTGGCGGCGTCCTGCGAAATCTTCTGCTTCTCCAGTGCCGCAGCCAGCTGGTCCGAACCGTTCTTGCGCAGCAGGAAGGACTCGATCAGCGGCGCGGGATCGTCGTTGTCGGTGGCTTCGGAGAGCGCCCGGGCGGCGGCGTTCGCGCCTTCGTTCAGGTCGAGTTGTGCCAGGGCGGAAGCCGCTCGGAAGCGAATGGCAGCGGGATTGGGCGCGACACTGAGTTCGCGCAGCACCTTGCCGCTCTCGGCATCCGCGAGAATGGCCAGGCCGTCGATGGCTGCTTGCCGGGCTTCCGGCTTGGCCTTGCCGTCGCGGGCCAGGCCGCGCAGCAGGTCGCCGGCTTCCTTCAC
>JAGVLI010000004.1 GCA_020054355.1 Planctomycetales bacterium
GACCCACGGGAAACCCGGCTCGTGGGTCACGATTCCAATCGTGACAATCGCGACAATCTCCACGGCCTGTCACGATTGGAATCGTGACCCACGGGAAACTCAGCGGCGAGAAACCCGCTCGCCGCCGTCCCCTGAAGCCAGAACACCTACTCGACCATCGAGGGCGTCCCCATGCACCTCCAACGGTGTTTGTTCGCTAGCGCGCTGTTCCTGACCGCCACCGTGTTCGTGGGAGCGCAGCCGACGTCGCCTGCTAAACCGACCAGCGGTTTTGCGGTGATCGACGAACCCACCCGGATCATCAACGACCATCTCGCCCAGGCGTGGAAGGACAACAAGCTGCAGCCCGCCGAGCGCTGCAGCGATCACGAGTACATCCGCCGCGCCTCGCTGGACATCATCGGCCGCATTGCCACCGTCAAGGAGATCGAGCAGTATTTCAAGGACCCGCCGGCCACGCGCCGCGGCTTGCTGCTCGACCGCCTGCTCACCGGCGACCAGAAGAAAGACTTCGCAACCAACTGGGCCGGCATCTGGAACATCTGGCTCATCAGCCGCGCCGGCGAGGAGCGCGAACGCTACCGCAAGGGCCTGCAACCCTGGCTGGAGAAGCAGTTTTCGCAGGACCACCAGTCCTACAAGACACTGGTCGAGGAGCTGCTGACCGCCAAGGGCAAGAGCGACGCCAGCCCGCCGGTCAACTTCCTGCTCGCCCATATCGGCGAATCGACGCCGCTCTTCAAGCAGGCCGAACTGGGCGGCTTCGACGCGGTGCCGATCACTTCGCGCAGCATTCGGCTGTTTCTCGGCTACCAGATTCAATGCACGCAATGCCACGACCACCCGTTCAACGCCGACTGGAAGCAAAAACACTTCTGGGGCGTGAACACTTTCTTCCGCCAGGTGGAGCGCGGCGGGCTGCCGATCCCGGTCCTCAACCCGGTGCTGGAGATCAAGGAGAACCCGAAGTACAACGTCAAGGGCATCGTCTTCTACGAGAAGCGCAACGGCGTCTTCCTGCCCAGCGACGCCACCTTCCTCGACGGCCAGAAGATTCCCGCCGGCGGCCAGCGCACCCGGCGCGAGGAGCTGGCGCGCTTCGTCACCGGCCACAAGAACTTCAACCGGGCCATCGTCAACCGCATGTGGGGTCACTTCTTCGGCCGGGGCCTGAACGTCAAGCCGGCGGTCGATGACTTCGGCGAGCACAACGAAGTCGTCCACGACGAGTTGCTGACCAAGCTGAGCGGCCACTTCGGCAACTCCGGCGGCCACGACCTGCGCAAGCTGATGAAATGGCTCTGCTCCAGCGACGCCTACAACCTGAAGGCGACCGCCAACGCCAGCAACCTCCCTCCGGACACCGAGGTCTTCTTCAGCCGGATGCCGTTGAAGATGATGACGCCGGAGCAGCTGCTGGAATCGGTGGTCACCGCCACCCGGCCGCTGGAAGGCTCGCGCGACGATCCGTTCATCGGCGCGCTCTTCAAGCTGCTGCGCGACCAGTGGATGGGCATGCTCGTCCGCAACTTCGGCGACGATGAAGGCAACGAAGCCACCTACAACGGCACCATCCTGCAAGCCCTGCTGCTGATGAACGGCGGGCACATCAATGGGGCCATCAACTTCGGTTCGGGCACCGTCAAGGAAGCGCAGAAGATCGGCGCCACCGACAAGACCGGCAAGAAGACGCTGGACCACCTGTTCCTGGCGACCCTGAACCGGCCGGCCACGCAGAATGAATTCCGGCAGCTGATGGCCCGCATGCCGCTGGCGGGCGGCAAGGTCAAGGACACCCCCGACGGCGCGATGCAGGATGTGTTCTGGGCGCTGCTGAACTGCAACGAGTTCATTTTGAATCATTGACGGAGCAATTCTTGTAGGGTCCGCTGTGCGGACCGAACCGCCCCTTGCGACATCCTTTCACGAGCTGCTTTTCCATCACTTCACCGGCAAGAACTTCACGCACACCGCGCCCGGCACCTTCGCCGTCGCCCCGGTCGCCTTCAGCAATCCCGTCGTTTGATCGATGCGGAACAGCACCAGCGTGCCGGAATTCTGATTGGCCGCCAGCAGGTAGTTGCCGGTCGGATCGACGTTGAAGTTGCGCGGGGTCTTGCCCTGCGTCGGTTCGTGGCCGACCGCCTTCAGCTTGCCGTCCGCTTCCACGGCGAAGATGGCGATGCTGTCGTTGCCCCGGTTCGAGCCGTAGACGAACTTGCCCGACGGATGCACCACTACTTCAGCGGTCGAATTGCCGCCCTTGTGGTCGGCGGGCAGCGTGCTCAGCGTCTGGATTTCCGTCAACTCGCCCTTGGCCGCGTCGTAGTTGAACGCGGTCATGGTGCTCTTCGATTCGTTGATGACATAGGCGTGCTTGCCATCGGGATGGAAGGCGAAGTGCCGGGGGCCGGAGCCGGCGGGCAGCTTCGCGAACGGGGGGTCGTTGGGCGTCAGCGTGCTCTTGGCCGCGTCGAACTGGTAGACCAGCACCTGGTCGAGACCCAGGTCGGCGGCCAGGACGAAGCGGTTGCCGGCGTCCGCGAAGATGGAATGGGCGTGCGGCGCCTTCGCCCCCTTGTGCTGGATCGTGGACGCCGCTTCCTTCAGCTTGCCATCCGCCTCGATGGGCAGCGACGCCACGCTGCCGCTGCCATAGTTGGCCACCAGCACGGTCTTACCGTCCTTGTCCACCACCAGATGACACGGCCCCGACCCGCCGGACATTTGCTTGTTCAGCTCGGTCAGCTTGCCCGAAGCCGGGTCGATGGCGTAGGCAGTCACCCCGCCGCCCTTCTTGCCGTCGAAGTTGCCGACCTCGTTGGCCGCGTAGAGGAACTTCTGGCTCGGATGGATGGCCAGGAACGATGGGTTGTTCGCCTCGCCGGCCAACCCTTTTTCGGTGAGGGTGCCGGTGGCCAGGTCCAGCTCCAGCAGATAGATGCCCTTGCTCTCCTTGCCGGTATAGGTGCCGACATAGACGCGCATCTTGCCGGCCTTATCGCCCTGGCCGAAGGAACCGGCCGCGCCCAGGGTCAGGAAGACGGCAGCGCTAGCGAACAGGGCCAATCGGATCGAGTTCATGAACGATCTCCCGCCAGTGAATCGTGGTGGTCGTGAGGGACGAACGCGGGACTATCTCAGCCGGGCGGCAGGGCAATGTCAAGCGGCCAGCCAAAAACCTGCTGACGGCATCGCCCGCAGCCAGTCCTGGGGTGGTCGGTTCTTGAAGTGTCACTGAGCCAAGCCAAGTCACTTGGCTTTGTGACCTACGATTCCCAATAATTTGGCTCACTGAGCCAAGCCAACTCGTTTGGCCCAGTGACGCAATCAACTGGGGACGAAGCACTCACTGCCTGACGCCGCCGCTTGTCGTCTCCAGCCAGGCTGGTTAGGATGGGGTTGGGAGACGACCCATGATCGAACTGACCCCGGAACAGCTGCAAGCACTGGGCAAACCGGAGGCGACTCCGGTGCGCGCCGTCAATCCGCAGACGCGGGAGATGTTCGTCCTCGTGCCGCTGGTCGAATACGAACGCCTCATGGGTCGGGAAGACGACGATACCAACCCTGTTTCGGAGCCTGGGAGCCTGACCGGCTTGCCGGAACCCACGGAACTTGCACGACGATTCCGACAGCTCGCGGACCAATGGCGAAAGGAAACCGCCCACCTATCCAACCCCAGAAAGATCTTCTGGCACGCGGCTTATCGAGAAATCATCGGGATGGGGAAGCCCGCCGTGCCGCTCATCCTGGCTGAACTGAAGCGCCAGCCCGAACACTGGTTCGTGGCACTGCGGTCCATCACCGGTGCCGATCCGGTGCCGGCGGAAAGCCAAGGGAAACTTCGCGAGATGGCCGCGGCATGGCTCCGGTGGGGAGAGGAAAAAGGCCGTTAGCCATGTCGCCCCGACTTCCACACCTCGAAAGCGACTTTCCGCAGCTCGCCTTCGTCGAATACACGAAAACGAGTGACATCGATCCAGGATATAACTGCGTCGCCTGGGCGGCCGGTGATGCCTCGCGTTCTACTTGCCGGTCACTCGACCTCGCGCGCCGTGACCGCTCACGCGGTGTTGGCGTCGGGGTCAATCCAGTCGCGCGACAGAAAGAGCGGATCGAGTCGGTCGAAATCCTTGTCCGTGGTGAGCAAACGGGCGCCGGTCACTGCGGCCGTGGCGGCAATCCAGACATCGTTCTTCCCGAGCGGCTGCCCGGTACGTTGCAGATGAGCGTCGATCGCGGCGTACGCTCGAATGATCTCGGAGTCGTCGATCGAGATGCGCTGCAGGTACGCAAGGCAGAATTCCATCTGGTCGATCTTTTCCGCTTGCCAGTTGAACTGGAGCGCCAGTGACCGGAGTTCGCCGGAAGTGGCCACGGAAATGAGCGGACGCGGCTCGAGCAGCAGCGGTTGATAGGTCGCGCGGACACGCGCCCAGACTGCATCTCCGCGGACGAGATGTACCAGGACGTTGGTGTCCAGCAAGTAGAGCGACGGCAGCGCTGACACTACGAGATCCTGTCGAGAGCGGCCCGGATTTCGGCGTCCGTCTCGGTTCCGGGCCAATGGCCTTCCAGCACATCGAGGACGGTCTGGCCGGCGGGCACGTCACGCGGCGGGGGAGAGGCGCCCAGGATGCGGTC
>JAGVLI010000902.1 GCA_020054355.1 Planctomycetales bacterium
GCCCACTTCCAGGCGCGCTCCCAGCGCGGCGTCGGCCGGGCTACGATCGGCTTGCCCTCCAGGAAGCGGCGCAGGTCCAGGGCAAATTGCTCAGCGGTCGCGTAGCGTCGAATGATCGACTTATCGAGACACTTCAGGCAGATGACCTCCAGATCGCGTGGGATCTGTGGCCGCAGTCGCCTGGGCGGGATCGGTTCGACATCCAACACCTGCCGGATAGTCTCCCGCGGATTTCCACCCTTGAATGGGGGCCGCCCAGTCAAGAGTTCGTACAGAATTGCGCCGAGCGCATAGATGTCGGAGCCCGGACCAATGTCATGGACCTGGCCGGCAGCCTGTTCTGGCGGCATGTAACTGGGCGTGCCCATCACTGCGCCTGTGCGTGTGTCATCCGCAGTGCCTTCGAGGTGTTTGGCCAGACCAAAGTCAGTGATCTTCGGCTGCCCATCTGCCGTTAGCAGCACATTCGCTGGCTTGAGGTCGCGATGGACCACACCGCCCAGGTGCGCGACGCGCATCGCCCTGGCCAGCGTCTCCACAATCTCAGCCGACCACTGCACCTCTTGCGGACTCCCGGCAATCTTGGCATCCAGCGCCCCGCCATCGACAAATTCGAGGGAAAAGAAGGGTTGTCCGTTATCCTCGCCGATTTCATGAATCTGAACGATGTTGGGATGCTGAACGCGGGCGACTGCCTCGGCCTCTTGCCGAAAACGGCTCAACTGCTGGGAACTCGCGTGTGCTCCCGCCAGGATCATTTTTAGCGCCACGAGCCGTTTCAGCTTCACGTCTCGGGCCTTGTACACGATCCCCATGCCACCTCGCCCGAGGACGCTGAGGATCTGGTAGCCCAAAATCGACCCAGTTGCCAGTCGCTCTTGGCCTTTCCGTTGATGCGGCTGGGGCGGAGTTGGCGGCGTTATCTGCTCCAGGGTTGGCTGCAAGGACGGCACCACTGGAGTTGCGAGCGGTGGGTGGGTTTCCACTTCGGCAGGTGTTCGCCCGGATGTGGGCAATGGATCCGTCGGCGGTAGTAGCATATCCGCTGGTTCCACGAGCTTCGCGCGCGGAATCGAAAACAGCCGGCGCAAGGAGACCGCGAGTTGCGGGAATCGGTGTATGAATTCCTCGATCTCCGGGTGCTCGCCGTGCTCCTCGCGCAAGGCGACTTCATTGAAGATGAGGCCGAGAATTGAATCAGGATCCTTCAGAAGCCCCGGTCGATCCCGCAAGAATTCCTCGACTCGCAACCTTTCCCCGCCCTGCCAGCGCACTCGCTGTTCGTGGCACGCTTGCAGGATTTGAGGCCAATCGCGCGGATCATCGAGCGTGTCCGCTAGTGGAGGAGTCGTTTGCGCATCAGAATTGGGCGAAGACAATTTCGCACCCCTATCGAATGGCCACGGTGAATTCCAATTGGCAAATCCAATATCATCGCGCAAAACTAGCTGTGCAAGTCAATTTCATGTGCCGGTGGCCGCACGGAAAGTTCTTGCCAGGCCCAAACCCTGGTGCCAGGATGGCGAAGAACTTCTGCTTTTTTCGGCGGCAAGGGAGCGGCGTTCACCTTGTCGACCGCGCGGCCTGGCAGCGGCTGGTCCAACTCTACACACCGCTGGTCTACTACTGGTGTAACCGCTGGGGTTGCAGCGCCGAGAACCGCGATGACGTGGTGCAGGAAGTCTTCCTGGCGGTGTCCACGAGCCTGCCGAGATTTCACCGCGACCGCCCCGGCGATTCCTTTCGCGGCTGGCTGCGCGGCATCACGCGCCATACCCTGCTGGCCTATCTCCGGCGCATCCAGCGCCAGCCGAGCGCCGATGGCGGCACCAATCACTACTTGCAAATGCAGGCCCTGTCCGACCACGCGGCCCCGGACGACGACGATCCGCCCGCCGAGCTGGGCGCGCTGCATCGTCGGGCGCTGGACCTGGTACGGAGCGAGTTCGAGGACCGCACCTGGCAGATGTTCTGGCGGACGGTCGTCGAAGGCCGTTAGCCGGTGGATGTGGCCGCGGAGATGCGCGTCTCACCGGCGGCCGTCCGCATGGCGAAATCGCGCGTGCTGCGCCGCCTCAAGGACGAACTCGGCGACCTGTTAGCATAGCCCGCTGACGCGGCTGGATCGGGCCGGCCGACGGCGGATAGGCCCGTTCGCGCTGCACCAGGGTCTTCAGCCGCCGGCTGATCCGCATGCAGCGGATGGCCGGTTTCCGGGCCGCCTGCCGCGGATTCAGACACTTCCACAGATAATTCAGAATCGACATGGTGGTTCCTCGCGCTGGCTCGGGTTCCGGTGCCTTGGGCGCCTCAGTTCGGTAATGCCGGCAGCGCAACACCTCTTCGCCGCAATGCGCGGCTGCAAGCATTTCGGCTTGGTTGTCCCGGAGGGACATTTGAAAATAGCCCAGCAGTTCACTGCTGGGTCCGCGGAAGTCCTTTCGATTTTTTTCGTCCCATAGGGACGATTGAGGCATTGCAACCAGTACGATTCAATCGTCCCTACGGGACGGAACGACTCTTCAGGAGCCCCACCGCGCCCAGCGATGAATCGCAGGGCTATTTTCAAATGTCCCGCCGGGACAAAACCGAGCGCTAACGTCTGCCCGCCGCCATCTCCCCGAATCCTGTTACGCGCCCATCATCTCTTCAGGCAGACGCTCCCCCCATCCCCGACCGAGGTTGCCGCCATGACCAACCCCCATCACGCCGACCGGAACATCAGCCAGCTGCCCGGCTTGCTGTTAGCATCCCAGTCCAGCCCCGCGCTGGCTGCCGGGAAGTCGTTTCCCTTCCTCGCTCCGCCCGACGGTCCCGGCGAGATCGGCTGGCTGGCGCAGTATCGGGTACTCGAACTGTGCGGCGAAGGCGGCATGGGCTACGTCTTCAAGGCCGAGGACACCCAACTCCAGCGCCTGGTCGCCCTCAAGGTGATGAAGCCGGACCGCACCGACGACCTGCCTTCGCGGACGCGCTTCCTGCGCGAGGCCCGCGCCACCGCCGCCATCAAGCACGATCACATCGTCACCATCTATCAAGTCGGCCAGGACCGGGATGCCTGCTTCCTGGCGATGGAATGGCTCGAAGGCAAGTCCCTGGAGCGCTGGCTGCGCGCCGGCAATCGGCCGAGCGCGGCCCA
>JAGVLI010000165.1 GCA_020054355.1 Planctomycetales bacterium
AACTCGCGGGCCAGCTCGTCCACGATGCGGAGCGCCTGAGCGAGATCCCCGGCCTGGACGGCCAGGTCGCGGGCTTCGCGCAGCAGCACGAACCGCGCGGCCGGATCGTCCTTGGTTTCCTTGGCTTGGTCGAAGAGCTTGGCCGCCAGCGCCAGCTGCTCGGCCGGCTTCTTCCGGGCGAAGTCGTCCTTGAACAAGTTCTTGATCAGCTTCTCGGCAGCGGCCTGGGCGGCCGCGTCGGGGGCCGGCAACTTCTTGGCCGGCTCTTCGGCCAGCACCGGCACCAGCAGCACGAACGCGCAGAGACAAGCCAACAGGCGATTCATGGATACCTCCTCGGAGTGAAAACCAAGTGGCGGAGTGTGGAACGGCACGCGCACCGGACGGGCCGGCCGCCATGCTACTTAAAGTCATAATGCTACTTAAAAGCATCATGCGTCAGGCCATCATCGGCGTCAAGCGCCATGAACCTGAACGATGCTCAATTCCTGCGTGACGTCGGCGACCGCATCCGCGACCACCGGCAGGCCCGGAAGTGGACCCAGGCCGACCTGGCCCAGCGCTGCCGGCTGCACCGCACCTACATTGGCTCGGTCGAGCGCGGCGAGCGCAACGTCTCCCTCCTCAACCTGCGGCGGATCGCCAAGGTGCTGCGCGTCGCTTTGACCGCGTTATTCCCGGCGGATTCCTGAGCGGCCGTGTCGAAAGACGCTGCTACCGGGTCAGGGTGAAGGTGACCTTGCTCAGCGCGGCGTACCGGGCGAACACGCCCTGGATGGCGCGCCGCAGTGCTGTTTGAAGACGCGCGTTTCGGAGCGCCTGGCGGACGGCGCGAAGGGACTCGGACCGCAGACCGGGCGGGATGAATAGGGAGAGGTGAATCTCGTCGATCAGAATTCTCTTGGCCATGGCCTCCTCGGCGTCGAGACGGCCCCGCCCCACTCGCCGGGGCCGGGGCGATAGGGTGACCCCGGCGGTGGGGCAAAGAAAAACCCCAGGGATCACCCTGGGGTGGCAGTCTGTAGTCGTTTCGCTTACGAGCGATTCAGGCTGGTGCCGATGGTCCGCAACCAGCCGGCGACCTCGCCGTCCGGATCGCGCTGGGCCAGGCGCTCGGCCGTCATGCGCCGGGACGCCTTGATGCTCAGCTCGATGGCCATGGCTCCCGCCAGGTCGCTGCGCAGCTGCGGGTCGAGCTGGTCCCAAGCGGGGAACTTCAAGCCCTTGGTGACCTGGCGCGCCACCTCGGCCGGCACGTCGCTGTCGTCGTTCACGGCCACCAGGGCGCGGAACTCCTCGTAGATGGCATCGGAGTGCAGGTAGTTGGTCAGCGCCCGCTGGCGCAAAATGACGGCGCTGCGGTCGGGGTTCTGCCGAATCCGCCGGATGAGTTCGCGCTGCGCTTCCGGCATGGGGCCGCTGCCGCGGCTGAAGAGATAGAGTTGCGGCAGGTCGAAGCTCAGGAACAGGTCGACGAAGCCGTTCGGGGCGGACAGGTCACAGGGCACGCACAGGACCTCGCCAGCCTTGGCGTGCTTCTGCACGTCCGGCAGGTTGCGGTCGGTGCGATGCAGGATCTTGGCCAGGCGGAAGAGGAGCCGGAAGTCCTCCTGGCTCTCCATGCCGACAATGGAAGTAAACTGCCCGCGCGGCGGTCCCATGTTCATGGAATGCTTCACTTGTACCATGGCTTGATCTCCTTTCTCATGGTCATTGAAGGCTAGAGTGTCTCCAGTTTATTCTGACGCAAATCCCTGCCTTATTTAGCGATCCGTCGATAAGCGATCTTGCATTCCTTTGCTGGTACTGGCGACCCTGCTGACGCAAAACGCCCGGAATTTTAGGTCGCTCCACTGGCACCTACTCGCTTTAAGCCGTATGTCGGCTTAGGGGCCGCTGAAAAAACGCTGCTAGGAGCAGCGGCGTCCCGTCCTCAACTTAGGAGTCGGCCGATCTGGGAGAGATCGACCTGAATGCACACCACCGGACTCGGCTGCTCCTTGGCTTTCTTGCCATCAATGGGGAACCAGGTGCCATCGAACAGGGCTTCCCTCGGCTTCGCGCGCTCGGCTCGAAGGCGGATGAACCGCAGATCGCCCAACTCGGCGTACCAGTTGAGCCGGGCGTGGAGCCGGCCGCGGAACGGCTCGAACTCCGGATCGTACTTGCGAAAATCCACCCTAGCGAAGATGCCGGCCGTCAAGCTGGCCATCGTGGCGGCGAGCGGGGTCTTCATCCCCGCTTCCTTCAGCTTCAGCACGATTCCCAGCCAGAATGCCTGCTCAGAACTCAGCTGCCGATGGTTGCCACGATCCGGCGCCGGGTCCACACCCGGTGGCAGGATGTCCTCCTCCAGGACATAGCGAGCCTGCCGATACGGCACGCCCAACCGGCGACAAAGTTCACCAAGCAGCATGACGGCGACCTCGATGGAGAAGCCACTGCCTATTAAAGCCGATAAGCGGCTTTAATGCAAGTTTCTTGGTGAATTCCTGAGCGGCAACAATGCTCCGATTTCCGCGGCAGTGCTATTCCGCAGAGGAAATGCAGGCTTCGACTTCGGCGATACGCCGTTGTCAACTCAGCGAGTGACTGTTTGCCTGTCGAGATCATCACTTTTCTTTCGATTCCGACCTCCTCCCTGTTGAGCCCGGACGTAAAGCTCGCAACCGCCGACTGGCAACCCGCCAGCACACCAGCCCCGCGGCGGCGACATGGGGCAGCGGCAGCAAGGTACAGGTTGCGGTGGTCAGCAGTATTCGCTGAAACCAGTAAGGTCGTCGGCTGGGATCGTTCGCGGCCCACTTCGCGAATTCCGAAGTTACCGCGATGGCCAAGAAGATCGCCGCCGCGAGCGCAAGGGCCAAGCTGAAGTCGCGGAGATGCTGCGGGGGAGCGGAACGAATCGTCCAGGTGACAATCGGAATGGCGATCACGACCCAGAAGCCGTTCTGCGCAATCAAGGTTTGCAGCGACGGCACGCACCCCCATGCGCCGCAGAAGGCATGGTCTTCCAGGCGTCCAGGGATGACCTGAAGGCCCAGGATTGCAAAAGCACCCAAACCCCAAAGAATCGGCACTTTCAGCCCGTGCCCTTTGGCGGACCCCATGAATCCTTCCTTCTCAATCGCTAGGAGCGACTCATTTCGCCCTGGCACCCCACGGCGTTGTCGCCTGATTTCCACAATTGGCCGGACCTTGACTTTTGTCTCCTCGGGCGTTAGTGTTATTGTAATTGGAGAAGTGATGCTGCGCACTGCACTTTCAATCTTCCTGACTGCCGCCCTGCCCATCCCTCCGGGAATGTGCGTGTGCGATCACGGTTCGTCCCATCCCGCGAGTGCTTTCCAAGAGCACGAAGCGGCTCCGGACCACCAAGCTGCTGGCTGCCCGCTTCACGGTTGCCATGAGGAGCATCATCCGGGCCCTACGGCTCCGGATGACCACCATATACCTGGATGCCCTGCGAAAACTGGAACCGCTAAGTGGAAGGCAGAAGTCTCGGTCGCCTCTGCTCCCAGTGGTCCAAACGCACTTGGCACTTTCGTAGCTCCTGATCCTCGTCCCCTAGCTTCGGCTCCCCTTTTGCCCTCTCCTGAAGCTCATTCCGCTGCCTTCCCCATCTTTCTAGCGACTGTCGGCCTGCGCATTTAGCACTGCGCGCTCCTTCAAGCTGACGACATTCGCCGTCCGTAGCACCAATCTCGTGCGCGTTCAACTTCAGTTTGTGATTACAAGTTCCGCTTTCCCGAGGCTGAATTGGCCAAAGGGAGTTCCCGGATCGAAGGAGATTGCCATGCTCGAAGTTGCACCTGCCCAGAAAGTGGCTCCGAAGCCGGCGCTCGCGAGCGCGCCAGTGGACCGTCCGCAAGCACCGTGGTTGCGACTCGGGAGTCTCATTCCAGTCCTTTTCCTTTCAGCAGCAGTCGCCGTCCTGGCGGTCGGCGTGATTGCCTTTGGCTGGTCCCTGCCCAAGTTCTCCGCGCTCACTGGAAATGGGGCCGCGCGGGCCGACGACTGGTGCGCCGAGCACGCCGTCCCCGACTCCATCTGCGTCGAGTGCGGCGCTCCCGGCTGCAAGCCCAAGGGCAAGGAGTTCGGTTTTTGCAAGAAGCACGAGGTGCATGAATGCCCTCTGTGCCATCCTGAAGTTGCCCAGCTCAAGACGACGCCGGTGATCACCGAGGCCGATATGGACCGCGCTCGACGCGGGCTCGATTTTGCCGAACGGTCTGAAAAGAACAGCAAGTGCAAGCTTCAGCAGCGCCGAATCCAGTTCGCTTCCCCATCTGCGGCTGAGAAGGCTGGGGTTGAGGTGGCACCGGCGACTCGGGCACCGGTGAGCGAATTCATCGTGGCCAACGGCGAAGTCACCTACGACCTGACGAAAGTGGCGCGCTTGTCCAGTCGGTTGCCCGGTACGGTCTGGCAGGTCAGCAAGCAAGTTGGCGACCGAGTCCAGAAAGGCGAAGTCCTGGCCCTCGTGGAAGCGCCCGAAGTCGGCAGGGCCAAGGCTGAGTTTTTGCAAGCGCTCGCCCAGCTCGACCTCAAGACCAAGGTCTACGAGAGCGTTCGGAATGTGCCGACCGTCATCCCCGGCCGAACGATTCAAGAGGCCGAGGCTGCGCTGACCGAAGCCCGCATTCGCTTGCAAAGCGCTCAGCAGGCACTGGTCAACCTGGGTCTGCCGGTCCAGGCGGAAGATTTGAGATCCTTCTCCGAGCAGCAACTGTCAGAGCATATCCAGTTCCTGGGCTTGCCAGGTTCAGTCGTGCAATCGCTGGATCGGCGAACCACTTCGGGGAATTTGCTCCCCATCGCCGCGCCCATTACCGGGACCATCGTGGGCCGCGAGGCGGTCGCTGGCGAAGTCGTGGACAATTTAAAGGTTCTCATGGTTATCGCCGACAATCGGCAAATGTGGCTGACCCTGGAAGTGCGGATCGAGGACGTGCAGCGCGTGTCACTCGGGCAGCCGGTGGTGTTTCAGGCAGACGGCGCCAAGCAAGTGGTGACAGGCAAGGTCTCCTGGATCAGCACCGCCGTGGACGAAAAGACCAGGACGGTCAAGGTGCGGGCCGAACTCGAAAATCAGAGCGGCAAGCTGCGTGCCAGCACGTTTGGCAAAGGACGGATCATCCTCCGCGAGGAGAAGGAAGCGATCGTTGTTGCCAAGGAGGCGGTCCACTGGGAAGGCTGCTGCCACGTGGTGTTCGTTCGGGACAAGAATTACCTGGACGATGGCGCCCCCAAGGTTTTCCACGTCCGCAAAGTCGTGCCGGGTGCCCGAACCGAGCAAGATGTCGAGATCATTGCCGGGGTCTTGCCCGGTGAAATCGTGGCCTCCAAGGGCAGTGGCATCCTCCGGTCCGAGTTATTGAAAAATGGCCTGGGCGATGGCTGAGGCCATGGTCATTAACAGCCCGGTCGGGCTGTGAACGATACCGAAGCACATAAGGCAAATCGGAGAGAAGGCCATGAACACCGCGCATTGCGAGTCGGATGAAAAGAGTTCCGCCTCGACCGAACATCGTGAAGAAACGCCGCTCCCATCCGATCCACCGGGTTGGATGGGAGCTTTACCCATGATCGGCATCCTTGCGGGGCTTGTGGCTATTGGGTTGTGGGGACATCACACCGATTGGAAGTTCATCGGCAGTAGCCACACCGGCCAGGACAAGGCCCGGACCGACTGGTGCGCAGCCCACGGAGTCCAGGAATCCCTGTGCATTGAATGCAATCCGGAGCTGTCGCCGGGGAAAAAGAGCTTCGGCTGGTGCCAGGTACACGGTGTCGCCGAATGTCCACTGTGCCATCCCGAAGTGGCCCAGGTCCTGGGGATAGCACAGGTGAGCCAGGCACAGCGCGACCGCGCCCAGCACGTGTTGAGCTTGGTGGAACGAACCAAGAACAATCCCCAGTGCCAGTCGCATAAGCGTCGCCTGCAATTTCCCTCCGCGGAAGCAGCACAAAAAGTGGGGATCGAACCAGCGGCTGTCGTCGAAGGGCTGATGGTCGAATTCTTGTCCGCGAACGGCGAAATCGGTTACGACCAGACCAGGGTGGCGCGGCTCTCGACGCGCACGCCAGGCACGGCCTGGCTGGTATTGAAGCAACACGGCGATCGGGTGCAGAAAGGGGAGGTGCTTGCCTTGGTAGACGCGGCCGAGGTCGGCCGAGCGAAGGCAGAATTCCTCCAGGCGTTTGCGCAAGTAAACCTGAAAGCCAAGGTCTGGGAAAGCCTGGCCAAGCTCCCAGGCGTGACGGCGGAGCGAACCATCCAGGAAGCGGCCGCCGCCTTGCGAGAGGCGCGGATTCGGCTCCTCAGCGCCCAGCAAGCGCTGATCAATTTGGGGCTACCGCTCCAGGCCGACGAATTCGGCAATCTTCCGGAGGACAAGCTGGCCGAGCGCATTCGGTTTCTGGGCCTGCCGCCGAGCCTCACGCAGACATTCGATCCGCGGACAACCACCACCAATCTGCTGCCCATCAAGGCGCCAACGGACGGTGTCGTCGTCGCACGGGAAGTGGTTGCAGGAGAGGCCGTGGACAATGCCAAGGTCCTGTTCGTGGTGGCCGACATCCGAAGAATGTGGCTCAATCTCGATGTGCACATGGACGATGCCAAGCTGCTGACCGTCGGACTGCCGGTTCGCTTCCAGGCGGACGGCCAACGGCAGGAGATCAGCGGCAAGCTCTCCTGGGTCAGTACCAGCGTTGAGGAAAAGACTCGTACCGTCCGGGTCCGCGCGGAACTCGACAACCCCGAAGGAAAGCTTCGTGCCGGCACGTTTGGGGTCGGCCGAATCATCTTGCGGGAAGAAAAGAACGCGATCGTCGTCCCTAAAGAAGCCGTCCACTGGGAAGGCTGCTGCCATGTCGTCTTTGTCCGCGACAAGGACTTCCTGAAGGCCGGCCCCAAGCTGTTCTACGTTCGCAAGGTCGTTCCCGGCGCCCGGGACGCTGCCAACGTCGAGATCATCGCTGGACTGCTGCCCGGCGAAGTAGTGGCCGGCAAGGGCAGTGGCTACCTGCGGGACGAGCTCCTCAAGAACAATCTCAAGGCTGAGTGCACACACGCCAGGTAGGAACTCAATGCCGCGGCGCCTGAAACGGGCAGTCGCAGGGAGGAGCCCCCCCCGTGCTGAATTGGGTCATCGATTTTTCGCTGCGCCACCGGATGCTGGTAATCCTGGGCGCGCTCGCGTTCGCGGTCGCTGGCGGAATATCGCTGCGCCACCTCGACATCGACGCGTTCCCGGACACCACGCCGGTCCAGGTGCAAATCAACACCGTGGCCCCGTCTCTGACTCCGGAAGAGATCGAAACGCAGATCACGTTCCCCATTGAGCAAGTTCTCAGCGGCATGCCGGGCCTGGATAAAATTCGCTCGGTCAGCAAATTCGGCCTGTCCCAGGTCGTCGTCACATTCGTGGACGGCACCGAAATCTACTTCGCCCGCCAGCTCATCAATGAGCGGCTAGGCACCGTGAGCTTGCCCAATGGGATTGCCCGGCCCACGCTGGGGCCTGTCGCCACGGGCCTGGGCGAGGTGTTCCACTATTTCGTCACCAGCAAGGGTTACGATTTCTCGACGATGCCCGAGGAGGAACGGACGAAGAAGCTGACCGAGCTGCGCACCATCCACGACTGGGTCATCAAGCCGAAAATGCGGACGGTCAAGGGAGTCGCCGAAATCAACAGCTGGGGCGGCTACGCGAAGCAGTATCAGGTCCGGATCGATCCCGAAAAGCTCATCAAGTACAGCCTGACCTTCGACCAGGTGGTCGAGGCCGTCGAGAAAAACAATGCCAACGTCGGCGGCGGCTCGATCAAGAAAGAAACGCAGATGCTCCTGGTCCATGGCATCGGCCGGACCGTGAACGCGGATCAGATCAAGGGCATCGTGGTGGCGGCCAAGGACGGCGTGCCGGTCCACGTCCGCGACGTGGCCGACGTGGAAATCGGCCACGAGATTCGCCGCGGCGCCGTGACCGCCGACGGCAAGGGCGAGGTCGTCCTCGGGCTGGGCTTCATGCTCATGGGCCAGAACAGCCATGAAGTCACGCGTGCCATGAAAACGCGGATGGACGAGATCAAGACGACCCTGCCTCCGGGAGTGCAGGTCGAGACCGCCTACGATCGAACCGAGTTGGTGGATTACGTGATCGGTACGGTCCGCAAGAACTTGTTTGAAGGCGGCCTGCTGGTTATCGCGGTGCTGTTCCTGTTCCTGGGAAACTTACGCGCAGCCCTGATCGTCGCACTGGCCATCCCGCTGTCGATGCTGTTCGCTTTTTTGGGCATGTGGCGGTTCGGCATCGCCGCCAGCCTGCTGAGCCTGGGTGCCATCGACTTCGGCATGGTCGTGGACAGCTCGGTGGTCATGGTCGAGGACTGCGTTCGCCATATCGCTCATGGCGACAACCGTCGGCGTCCTCACCTGGAGGTGATACGCGATGCCGCCATCGAGGTACGCAAGCCGACCATGTTCGGCGAGCTGATCATCATGATCGTCTACTTGCCAATCCTGACCCTGGAGGGAATCGAGGGCAAGCTGTTCCGCCCGATGGCCCTGACGGTGATCTTCGCCTTGTTCGGGTCGATAGTCCTGTCGCTGACGTTCATGCCGGTCCTGGCCAGCATCCTGTTGCCGAAGAAGATTGTAGAGCGCGAGCCCCTGTTGATGCGGATCGCCCACCGCATCCACAATCCGATCCTCAGAATTTGTATGGAACATAAGTGGGTGGTGCTCGGAATCACCGCCGTCGTGCTTATTGTTGCGTTTGGCATGATCGCTCCCACACTCGGCGCTGAATTCGTGCCCCGACTTTCGGAAGGTGCCCTCGCCATCAACGTCGTGCGGCTGGCAGGCACTGATTTGGACGAATCGATCAGGCTCAACACCAAAATGGAGAAAATGCTGCTGGAGAAGTTTCCCGACGAAATCAATCACCTGTGGGCCCGCATCGGCACCGCCGAGATCGCCACCGACCCGATGGGGGTTGAATTGACGGACTTTTACATCAGCCTCAAGCCCCGGGACCAATGGAAAAAGGCCAGGACGCAGGACGAGTTGACGGTCATGATCAACGAGGAACTCCGCAGGATGCCGGGACAGAAGATTTCCTTTTCTCAACCGATCGAACTGCGCATCAACGAGATGATCTCCGGCGTCCGTTCCGACGTGGGCATCAAACTCTTCGGGGATGACCTGAATTTGCTCGTGACCAAGGCCAACGAGATCGCCAACGTGTTGAAGGATATTCCCGGCAACACCGACGTGGTTGTGGAGCCGACCACGGGGCAGCCGTCCTTGCGGATCGCAATCAAGCAAGATCAGATCGACCGTTACAACGTCCCCGCGAAAACGATCCTGGACCTGGTCGAGTCGCTGGGCAGCAAGCCATTGGGCGAAGTCGTCGAAGGGCAGCTGCGGTTTCCGCTGATCGTCCGGTTGCCGGAGAAGTACCGCAACAAGGATGCCATTGAAGCGCTCCTGATCGCGACGCCTTCGGGCGAACGGCTGCCGCTGTCGCGTCTTGCCAGCGTGGAGGTGGTCGAGGGGCCGTCCACGATCACCCGCGAATGGGGCCAGCGGCGCATCACCATCACCAGCAACGTGCGCGGCCGCGACATGGTCAGCTTCGTGGACGAGGCACGTCGCAAAATCAAGGAAAAAGTCCAACTGCCAACTGGGCGCTATCACGTTGAGTTTGGCGGACAGTTTGAGCACTATGCCAGTGCGATGAATCGACTGATGATCGTCGTGCCCCTGTCTATCCTGTCGATCTTCGTGCTGCTCTACATTACGTACCAGAATCTCGTGGATTCGCTGCGGGTCTTGACCGGCGTGCCATTGGGTTGGGTGGGTGGAATCGTTGCCCTCTGGCTGCGCGACATGCCATTCTCGATCTCGGCCATCATTGGCTTCATCGCCATGTCCGGCGTTGCAGTGCTCGATGACATGATCCTGATTTCCTACATCCGTCAACTTCGCCACAAGGGCATACCACGCGACGAGGCGGTGCGCGAGGCAGCGGTAACCCGCCTGCGCCCAGTGCTGATGACGACACTTGTGGCCGCCCTGGGCTTCGTGCCCATGGCGCTGTCCACAGGAATGGGCGCTGAAGTGCAGCGGCCGCTGGCCACGGTGGTCATCGGAGGCGTCATCAGTGCGATGCTGATGTCGTTATTGGTCATCCGCGTGCTATACCTTGTATTCGACTGGGCGGCCAACGGCCTCTACCGGATGCTGCACCGCGATCTAGGCATCCCGGCGGAGTACCTGGCCTGGCTGGTCGGAGACTACCGGGAAGAAGAAGAGGAAGCGGTCGATACCCAGCTGCGGAACGGTTCTGCGGATCACTCGACCCAGATTGCCAAGCAGGCAGAAGCCTGAGGAGGAAACCCTGATGATGAAACGGTGGACGAGCGCCCTGGTTGCCCTCATTGCGGTGATCGTGCTGGCCAGCGGTTGCGGCAAGACCGACGACAAGGCCGGCAAGAGCAAGGAGACCGGCGGCAAGGGCAGCCAGGTCGCCGAGAAGAAAGACCGCAAGCACGAAGGCTGGTGGTGCGACGAGCACGGTGTCCCCGAAGGGGATTGCAGCATGTGCAGCGACAAGGTCGCCAAGGCGTTCAAGGACAAGGGCGACTGGTGCAAAGAGCACGAGCGGGCCAAGTCGCAGTGCTTTATCTGCGACGCCTCCCTGAAGGACAAGTTCGCGGCCCAATACAAGGCCAAGGAAGGTAAGGACCCGCCTCCGCCCGATGAGAACATGCCGAAGAAGTAACAGCCGGATGAATGAGAGACGGCGCCCTGTCGATCCGGGCGCCGTCCCTCGCTTCAATCCTGCGCGAATCTCCCAGCCCGTGCCCTTCTGCCGGTTCTCCCACTGTTCGCCATTTCTGAGGACCAGCAAAATCTACCGTCCGCGCAGCGAGGCAACCCAAGCTAACCCTGCCGGTTGTGCTTCGGCCTTTCGCTCCCATTCGCAGTGCACTTTTCAATATAGATTGGTCGGCATTGACCTGATTTGCCGAAAAGTATATCGGATACACCCCGCATTAGGCGGTTTACTGTCTTTCGGAAGAAAGTCGAATGAAGCGGCAGTGGCGGCGTCTGGTTACCTGCATGACCTTGGTAACGTTCCTCGTTACGAGCGCGCCTGCGGGCATGATGACCAGTCTGCGCACTCGGGCTGCTGCCGCGAACATTTGTGCGGCTGGCTGCGGCTGCCAGACCACTTCGGAAAAGAAGCCAACGTGCAGTTGCAGCGATTGCGGTTCGCAGGTGCAGAATTCAATCGCATCGGTCGAAGCGGGCACCGTGTCTCATCCGAGCAAGAGCTCCTCGTGCCCGTGCTGTCCCAACTGCCCCGGTTGCTGCTGGTGCAGCGTCGCCAAGGCGCCTTGTGTGCCGATGGCCGCGTTGAGTTTGCAGTTCCAGGCCGAACTTACGGAATACGTTCTGGACCCGTCTCTGCTCTTCCCGCCGATCCCCTGCCGTGAAATAACTCAGCCGCCCAAGATCTAACCTTTCTCGTCCCCGGCGCGCCTGCGCACTGGGGAACTTCCCTCAGCTATCAAACTTGATTTGCGCTTCGCGCACCCTGCAATCATCGTGCGCGTCCGCGTGGCATTTGCAACCTTGTACAGCCGATTCCGCGCTTTGCGGCATGGAGTCGGCCAGGAGGATACTCCGTGGTGCGCTTTCGCTTGCTGCCCTGGGAATACGGCGTGCGGAACTTGTTCCGCCGCCCGCTCCGCAGCGGTTTGACGCTCGGCGGCCTGACGCTGGTAATCTTGCTCGTGTTCATCGTCGGCGGCTTCATTCGCGGACTCGAAGTCTCGCTGGCTGTGAGCGGCGACCCGCGCGTCGTCCTCATCCACGGCCTGGGCGGCGGCGAAAACATTGAGAATTCCTCGATACCCGCCCGTTCTGCCGCCCTGCTGTCGGCCAGCCTGGAAGGCGTGCAGCGACGCAACGGCGTCTCTTACGCTTCTCCGGAGCTGTACCTGGGAACACGCGTGGGGACAGAAGATCATCCCGAATCGTCCCTGGGGGTCGTCCGCGGCGTGACCGGGTCGGCCATCCTGGTTCGCCGCGGCGTGCAGGTGGTCGAAGGCCGCTGGCCACAGGCGGGCGAGGTGCTTGTGGGGCGATTGGCCGGCGTCAAGCTCGGCCGAGACGCCGCGTCACTGGCCATCGGCAAGACCATCATGATTGAAGGACGGCCCTGGAAGGTCAGTGGCTGGTTCGCCGCCGTGGGCTCGACACTGGAATCGGAACTGTGGTGCCCGCTGGAAGACTTGCAGCAGGCCATGAAACGACAAGACCTGAGCCTGGTAGCCGTCACCCTGGCGCCGGGCGCGGAATATCCAGTGATCGACGAATTCTGCAAAGAACGCCTGGACCTGGAACTGCAGGCCACTGCCGAGACTGACTACTACGCTTCTTTGCAAAAGCACTATAAGCCCGTGCGCACGCTGGCCTGGCTGGTGATGTGCCTGGTTGCGGGGTCCGGCGTTTTCGCCGGACTCAACACGATGTACGGGGCCATCGTCGGCCGGGTACGAGAACTGGCCACGCTGCAAACGGTCGGGTTCCTTCGCCGGGCCATCGTCCTGAGCCTGGTCCAGGAAGGAACCTTGCTCGCCGCCGCCGGGGCGCTGATTGCAGCCATCTTGTCGCTCTGTCTCATCAACGGGGCGGCGGTTCGGTTCACCAACGGCGCCTTTGTTCTCCGCATCGACAGCGTGGCCTTGCTGCTCGGCTGCGGCACCGGCCTGCTGCTGGGCATGATCGGTTCACTGCCCCCGGCAATCAAGGCCATGCGGTTGTCTATCGTGGAAGGTTTGAAATCGATCTGATCCTGAATGATCCATGGGAGTGAATCATGAAGAAGACGTTTTTCTCGCTGAGCGTTGCGGTGGTTGGCGCAGTCCTGGCATCTGGCTGTGGCGATTCCGGCGGGACGAGCAATCAGCCTGCGGTTAGCCGCAACCAGCATTCTCACGACACCAAGGGATTCGTTCTGACCGCGGAACCGGCCGGTGCCAAGGGAGTGAAAGACGTTCGCAACGAAGCCAAGGACGGTGAGGAAGTGGTGATCGTCGGCCGAATTGCCGGCAGCAAGGAGCCGATCGTCAAGGGCCGGGCTGCCTTCACCATTGTCGATCTATCCCTGGAGCCGTGCGAGGACGACCAGCCGTGGGTCATGTGCTGCACGCCCAAGGAAGACCTGCTGCCGGCGATGGTGATGGTGAAGTTCGTGGACGACAACGGCCAGACCTTGGCGCAGGATGCCCGGCAATTGCTTGGCGTCAAGGAATGGAACATGGTCATCGTCAAGGGTGAGGCGAAGCGGGACGCTGAAGGCAACCTGACTTCGGTCATCGCCGAGGGCATTTTCATCAAGCAATAAATGGTCTGGCCACGAAGCCGGCCGTTCGTGAGGGAGCAAGAGGCCATGAACCCAAATGTTGATCTCCGCCAGCTGGCCGTTCGCCGCGAGCCATCCGCCAACGGCGAGGCAAAGAAGCCATCAGCGCGGCGCCGCAACCTGCTGACCCGTTACATCATTCCCGGCGCGGTGCTGCTGGGCTTCCTGGGAGTAGTCGCCTGGTCGGCGCGGGGCAGCCTCCTGCCCTCTCGGCCGGTGACGGTGGTCCCCGTGCTGACGACGCGCGCCGAAGTGCAAAACGCCGGCGCGCCGCTCTTTCAATCAGCGGGCTGGGTGGAGCCCAGACCGACACCCATTGTGATCACCGCCCTTGGCGAGGGAGTTGTCGAAAAGCTCCTCGTGGTGGAGGGGCAGGAAGTCAAGGCGGGCGAACCCGTCGCGCGCTTGATCGAGGCGGATGCCAAGCTGGCCCTGCACCATGCCGAGTCGGAACTGCAGCTGCGTGAAGCCGAGCGGGCCAGCGCCCAGGTCAACCTCAAGGCCGCTCAAACTCGCGTCGCTCAGCCATTGCAACTGCAAGCAGCGCTGGCCGAGGCCGACGCCACACTGGCGCGGTCGGAAACCGAGCTGGCCAACTTGCCCTTTCAGCTACGAGCAGCCGAGTCGCGGCAGAAGTTCGCGAAGGTCAATCTGGACGGTAAGACGGCGGTCGCTCAGACCGTGGCCGGCTTCGCCATCAGCCAAGCCCAGAGCGACCTGGACTCGGCGACGGCCAGCGCGGAGGAGTTGAAGGGGCGCCAGGTCCGATTGGAACGCGAGGTCCAGGCCCTGACCTGCCGGCGCGACGCGTTGCGAAAACAACTGGAACTGAAAACCGAAGAGACGCGCCAGGCCGGCGAGGCCGAGGCCAACCTCAAGGCGGCCGAGGCTCGTCTGCAGCAAGCGAACACGGCCGTTGAGTCCGCCAGGCTCCGGCTCGACCGGATGACGGTGCGGGCGACGCAGGACGGCCGCGTGCTTTCCCTCGTGGCTCGTCCGGGCACGCGCGTCATGGGACTGGGACTGGCGCCGGGATCGCTGTACGACTCCAGCACCGTCGTCATGCTCTACGACCCGCACATGCTGCAAGTGCGAGCCGACGTGCCGTTCGACCAGGTACCGCGAGTCCTGTCCGGCCAGCCGGTCCGTATCGAAACCGACGCGGTCCCTGGCGGGCCTCTGGAAGGCGAAGTGCTGTTCAAGACTTCGCAGGCCGACATGCAGAAGAATACCCTTCAGGTCAAAGTGATGGTCAAGTCCGCTCCGGTCGATCTCAAGCCCGACATGCTGGTTCGCCTGACCTTCCTGGCCCCGGCGACGCCCAAGACCAAGGGAGAGAAGACCGAGCAGATTCGCTTCCTGGTCCCGAAACAGCTGGTGGAGAACGGCGAAGGCGGCAGCCGGGTCTGGGTGGCGGACCAGACGGCTGGCGTCGCTCGGGCGCGGACGATCAAGCTGGGTACGGGCAGCAGCGGTGATTTCGTCGAAGTCGTCGAGGGGCTGGCCGAAACCGACAAGCTGATCGCCTCGGGCCGCGAGGGGATCAAGGACGGCGAGCGCATTCGGGTGACCGGCGAGGACACCCAGGGAGTCGCTGCCGGCAGCTCAGGACCATCGACGAAGAAGGTCAAGCGGATGCTGCCCGGCGATGCCGGCCAGAAAAGCAAGTAGCGGCGAAAACACCGACCCGGAAAGAGAGGATACCCATGGCACTGGTTGAAGTGCGCAACGTGACCAAGGAATACAGCAAGGGCGAGCAGAAGATCACGCCCTTGAAGGACGTGAGCCTGGACGTGGAGAAGGGCGACCTCGTGTCGCTCATGGGGGCCAGCGGCTCCGGCAAGAGCACGCTGCTCAATCTTGTTGCCGGCATCGACCACCCCACGGCGGGACAGCTTTCCGTGGGCGGGACGGAAATTACCAAGCTGTCTCGGTCGCAGCTAGCAGTCTGGCGTGCGGCCAACGTCGGCTACATTTTCCAGATGCACAACCTGATCCCGGTGCTGACGGCCTACGAGAACATCGAGATGCCGCTGCTCCTCCTGCCTTTGTCAGCGGCCGAACGACGGAAACGGATCGAGATCACGCTGGACGCCGTGGGCCTGTCCGACCGGGCCGATCACTATCCGCGACAGCTGTCCGGCGGCCAGGAGCAGCGGGTCGGTATTGCCCGCGCCATCGTCGCCGATCCGGCCGTCGTCGTCGGCGACGAGCCGACGGGCGATCTGGACGCTGAGAGCACGGAGCAAATCTTGATCCTGATCCAGCGCCTCAACGAGGAGCTGGGCACCACGTTCATCATCGTGACCCACGATCCCAAGACCGCTGCCATCGCCCGCCGCCGGCTGCGGCTGGAAAAGGGCGAGCTGATCGAGTCGGAACCCGCACGGCTGCCGGAACTCAAGAGGGCCTGAGCATGCATCGCTTCATTCCCTACGTACTGAAGGGCCTGTGGCGTCACCGCACGCGCACGGCCTTGACGGTCAGCGGTGCGGCAGTCGCGCTGTTCGTCTTCTGCTTTGTCGGCTCGGTCCAGGAAGGACTGGCCGGGCTGACCAAGGGGCAGCAGGCCGAACGAACGCTGATCGTCTTCCAGGCGAATCGCTTTTGCCCCAGCACCAGCCGGCTGCCGCAGGATTATGCCCGGACGATTGCCAAGGTGCCGGGTGTCGCGGACGTGGTGCCGATCCGCGTCTTCATGAACAATTGCCGGGCAAGCCTGGACCTGGTGGTATTTCACGGCCTGCCTGTGGACAAGCTCAAAACGGCCCGCGACCTTAAGCTCACCGCCGGCGACTGGAGCGAATTCGAGAAACGGCAAGACTCTGCCCTGGTGGGCCAGGCTGTCGCCCGCCGGCGTAATCTCGGTGTCGGCCAGAAATTCACGATCGGCGAACTGACCGTGACGGTCGCTGGCGTGTTCGCTTCCTCCCGTCCCGCCGAGGAGAATTTCATCTACACCCAACTCGACTTCCTGCAACGGACCAAGGGCCTGAACTCGATTGGCGCCGTCACCCAGTTCGAGGTCAAGCTGGCGGAAGGCGCTGAAGCCGAGGCGGTCGTGAAGGCCATCGACGACAACTTCCGTGGCGGGCCGGTGGCCACCGACACCCGGCCCAAGGGTGTCTTCGAGGCCAATGCCGTTGGCGACCTGGCCGAACTAATCACCTTTGCCAACTACCTCGGTTATGCCTGCGTCGGACTGGTGCTGGCACTGGTTGCCACCACGACCGTGATGGCGGTACAGGATCGGATTCGCGAGCATGCCGTGCTCCAGACGCTGGGCTTCACCTCCGCCAAGATATTCGGGCTGGTCATGATCGAAAGCGTGGTCGTCAGCTTGGTAGGCGGATTGCTGGGGATCGGCGGGGCCCTGGCGATCCTGGCGGTCGGCGGCATGGCGATCGGCACCGAGGGTGTTTCCATCGCCTTCCGGGGATCGAGCATGCTGGCCGTTACTGGCTTCGGAGTATCGCTCGTGGTCGGTCTGCTCGCGGGACTATTTCCGGCGTGGCAGGCAGCGCGGGCGGAAATTGTCGCATCACTGCGGCATGTGTGAGTCGTGCAGGATCGATTTCAAGCAGAGTGGGCTGAAGGCTAGCTCACGGTTCACGTGTTTCTGAAAGGAGTCCGAAAGATGAAGAAGCGAAATGCGTTGGTGGCTCTGGCGGCGGTTCTGGCCCTGGTCAACAGCCTGTGGGCGCAGGATCCGACGATGACCAGGATCACCTTCTCGGACATTCACTGCCCCGGTTGCGTCAACACCATCACGAAGAAGTTGCAAGCGATGCCGGGAGTTGCACAGGCGGGCGCCGATTTCCAGTCTCGCACCGCTTGGGCAAGGCCGCAGGCCCAAGTTGTGCTGTCGCCGAAGGCGCTGTGGGAGGCAATGGAGAAGATCAACCAGAAGCCAGCAAAGCTGGAAGGCCCCAGCGGCACCTTCACCGAGAAGCCGAAATCTTGATCTGGAATTGAGGGTCGGCGGGCCACGGTTGTGGGGGCCGGGGCCTGCTGACCCGTCGCCTACGCTGATAGGAGCTATTGATGTCGTCAAGTTTCAAATGGTTTAGCCTGACGGTCATGACGGGTGCAGTCGTCACTCTTCTGCTTTTGGCCGATTACGGGTTTAGCTGAAACGGGTGTGGCGGCTCCAGTTCGGGGCCGACAACGTCAAAGCCTCGCGTTTATGGACTTGGGTCCAGCGAGCCGGCCAAGCCGCGACCTCCCGAACCCTACCGGGGGCAGAAACACTGCCCGGTTTGCAATGACCCACTGGGCTCGAAAGCCGAGCCGGTTAGCGTGGACGCTTCACTGACCACACCCGCAAAGAAGACCTTTTTGCAGAAGATCGGCCTGGCAAAAGCCTCTCCTGAGGAACTCTCGTACTTTGTCTGCGGGCCGGAGTGCGCTGCCCAAGCACAGGACAATCCTAATTCGTACCTGGTCACGGTCATGACCGGGCGCAGCGGGAGCCGCTGACGGATCTGCGGCCACCAGGGTGCGACTGAGCAAGCTTGAAATTCTGAACTGAGGATACTCAGATGAGATACTCTTGGAAGCTGATGCCAGCGGCGGCATGGATGCCGCTGCTGGTCTGGTCGTGTCTGGCCATTGCCCAGGAGCAAGCCGAGCAGCTGGCGCCGCCGAGGCCGGCGGTCCTCCCGGATGGGAAGGAAGCGGGGGGTGCTGCGCTGCTTGGCTTGCCGGCACTGATCGACCTCGGCCTGGAGCAGAATCCCCGGCTCGCCCAGGTCGGTTACTCCATCGATGTCGCGCGTGGCCGTGCCGTGCAGGCAGGTCTGTACCCCAACCCGACCGTCAGTGCCACGTTTGACGAGTTGGGTGATGTGCAAGGGCCGGCGGGCGTCAATACCTTGCCCTTGGTCAGTCAGGAGATTGTCACCGCAGGTAAGCTGAAATTAAGCCGAAGCGCGGCCAGCCGAGAAGTCGATCAGGCCACCCTGAATTTGACGGCTCAGCGTTTTGTGCTTTTCGCCGGGATTCGCCAGGAATACTTCGCGGTGCTGACGCTCCAGCGTCGGGTCGAGATCCTCGATGAGCTGGTCCAGCTCGCCGAGCAGTCCGTGAAGACCACTCGCAGGCTGCTGGAGGCCAAGCAGGTCGCTCGCCTGGACGTGGTGCAGCTGGAGGTGGACCTAGAGCGGTATCGGGCTGAACGCGAAGCAACCTCACGTGAATTGCCGGGCGCATTCCGCCGACTGGCGGCGGTGGTGGGAGTGCATGGCCTTCCCCGCGCTCGCCTGGCCGGGTCTCTAGATGCACCGCTGCCTACCTACCAGCTGGAGCCTGCCCAGCAGTTTGTGCTAAGCGAACACCCCGAAATGCGCATCGCACAGGTAGGTGTGGACCGCGCCCAGCTCTTACTCAAGCGGGCACAGGTCGAGCCAATCCCCAATGTCACGGTTGGAGCTGGCTATGTCCGCCAGAATCAGAACCGCTCGGATGACTGGACCATCGGCGTCAGTGTGCCGATCCCGGTCTGGAACCGTAACCAGGGAAACATCATGGCAGCGCAGGCGCAGGTTGCAGAAGCCGTGCAGGAAGTCGGCCGCGTCGAGAACGACCTGGTCGAGAGGCTGGCAACGGCCTTCCGGGATTACGCTGCTGCCCAGGAGCGTGTGGCCCGCTTCCGGACAGCCATTCTGCCGCGTGCCCGCGAATCCTACGAATTGTCGCTCAAGGCTTACCAGGGCGGGCAGTTTGAGTATTTGCGCGTGCTGGAAGCCCAGCGTTCCGTGGCCCAGTCTCGCCTGGAAAACGTGCGAGCACAGGGTGACAGCTGGCGCGCCGCCAGTATCCTTTCCGGGCTGCTGCTGGAGGAACACTGGCCGGAATCGATCATTGGGCCTTGCGTCGCCCCTCCCGAGCAATAAAGGAGAATCCCATGTGGCACGGAATGCTTTCGTTCGTGGTCCTTGGCTCTGCCATTTCGTCGCCCGGCTCCCCCGCGAAAAAAATGCCACCGGTCGCGGTAGCCCCCGCCACGGTTGAACCGCTGCAGCTTCCGGCAAGGACAGACGACCTCAAGCAGCTGCAGCTGGCCGAAGGACGACTGCTCGCCGAGATCGGCGTGCGCGCGCTTGCGAGCAAAGACTTTGCTGTTGCCGAGAGGTACTTGAGCAAGTCGCTCGCCGTTTTCCAGGAGGCACTTGGGGAGGACAGCCACCCTTACGCCCAGGTGCTGAACACCCTCGGGTGTCTGTACAGTATCAAGGGCGAAGTCCAGAAAGCGCAGCAGACGCTGCTCCAGGCGCTGGCAATCAGCAAGAAAGTGGTCGGTCCAGATCATGAGACCCACCTCAGCATCCTCAACAGCCTCGGGGGCCTGTACATGCAGCAGAAGGATTTCGATAAAGCCCGCCCTATTCTCCAGCAGGTCGTGAACGGCTACCGGCGTACGGTGGGCGAGGAGCATCACCTCTACGCCGCTAGCGTGACGAACCTCGGTTTTCTTGATCTGGTAGTTGGCAATCTCGACCAGGCTGAGCAGTCGCTCCGGCTAGGGCTGACCATCTACCGGCAGCGCTTTGGCAATGTCCATCCTGCCTTGGTGAACTCCCTGGAATTACTGGCTGACTTGCAGAAGGAAAAGGGAGACCTGGACGCCAGCGAAGAGGCGTTGAAGGAAGCCCTGGCCATCGAGGAAAAGCTGCCACAGCTGAACGGCCTTAGCAAGGTCAAGACTTTGCAGCGCTACGCCACGTTATTGCGCCAAATGGGCCGAGCAGACGAGGCCCGCATCATGGAAGAGAAGGCAGACCAAGCCGGGCAACACCGTTGATAAGTGGATCGGCTAACTGAAACCCATTCGACGGGAGCAGGACCATGATTCACAGGTCATTGGGAGCAGGGACGGCGCTGCTGGCACTGGTTCTCGCCAGTTCTGTCCAGGCTGCCGACTGGTATGGACAAAGCTATGGCTCGATGCTCCCAACCCCGATGATGGGGTACTTTGGAACGGGGTATCGCCCTCACTACCCTGTCCCGAATCCTCAAGTACAGCGGCAGCACGGGAATCATGCGTACCATTCAAACCGGATCGCGCCCCACATGGACCCGTACTCTGCCAATCGTCGCTATACCACAATACCTGCTAACTTCAGCAAACCATACGTCCATTCGCGCTCGTTTCGGTGATTGCGCAGGATCTTCGACTCGGTGACGAACGCCTGCCGAACCACGATGCTGACGAGCGGTCCGGTACGAATCAGGACAGCGACCGTTGCGCAGCGCTCGGCTCAGCCAGTCTCTGCGCGTAATTGCAAGACGAGGACAAGCTGGCCTTGGCCGGTAGGGCGCGCCAGCGGCTACTCGCCACTTTCCGCGAACCTTGGCGTCTGAAAGGAACTATCGGGTCAGTTTTCTCGTCCAATAGTTTGGGAAAAACCTGCCAAGAACCGTGGCCAGCAAGCCTGTATTATGGTGGAACGTGTTTGTTGAATGACCCGGCGTTCGGCCAACCATGCGTATCATGTGTTCACTACTCCTGATGGCTTCGCTCCTGTGGCCGCCGGGAGTCTGCGCATGCAGCCAGCACCATGCGGGTTGCCCGGCTCGCAACTATCCAGCCTTCGGATCCTGCGAATGCCGCCACTTTGAACATGCCGGCTGCTCACGGCATGCTCCGAAATGCCAAGGCAACGATGGCACATGTCCGAATCACCAGGCCAGCGAGACCTGTGATCCGTGCGGCTCCAACTCTCGCGATCATGACCCAACTTGTCCCACTCTCAAGCAGGTCACCAGCCAGTCGGTTCTGACGGAAACCTGGTCGCCCGCACCGCTGCTTATTGCCATCATTTTCTCGGTCGTGGCTGAACCTGCCACGTCTGCACCTGCCACGGCCTCACCTCCGCCGCCCCTCGCGGACCTCGATCACCCTCTGTATCTGACGCTGCGCACCCTTCTGATCTGAGAACGGCCGAGTGAGCGCTTGCTCGTACATGCCGCCGAAAGTCTGTGGAAGATCGACCGCCAGACCAAGACGATCGTCCCGATCTTGATGGAGGGACTTGGCAGCGACGAGGCCGAGGTCCGGGGCCACGCCGCTCACGCGCTGGGCGAGATGGGCGAGGAAGCCAAGGTCGCGATCCCGCAATTGACCAAGCTGCTCAAGGACAAGGACGAGGACGTTCGCATCCACGCCGCCTCCAGCCTGTGGGAAATCGCCGGCCAGGTGAAGCCCGTCATCCCGGTGATGATCGAAGCGCTGAAGAACAAGGACCCATTGCTTCGCATGGAAGCCGCACACGTCCTTGGCGAAATCGGCGAGGAAGCCAAGACCGCCGTACCCGCCCTGATCGAGGCCCTCAAGGACGATAACGATGACGTGCGCGGGCAGGTCGCGCGTGCGCTGGGCGACATCGGCCCGAACGCCAAGGAAGCGGTCCCGGCCCTGGCAAAATTGCTCAAGGACCGTGACGCAGGTGTCCGCGGCGACGCAGGCCACGCCCTGGGAGAATTCGGTCCCGCAGCCAAGTCCGTCGTTCCGGCATTGACCGAAGCGCTTAAGGACAAGGATCTGGCTGTTCGCGTCCACGCCGCCGAGAGCCTCTGGGAGATCGATAAGCTAGCGAAGCTGGCGCTCCCCGTGCTCATCGAGGGGCTGGGGCATCCTGACATCTTGGTGCGCATCGATGCCGTCCATGCCCTGGGAGAAATTGGCCCCATGGCAAAGGCGGCGACGCCAACCTTGACCAAGCTGCTCAAGGACAAAGATCTGCGCATGCGCGTTCATGCCGCTTCAGCACTGTGGCATATCGAGAAACAGACGGCCGCCGTGATTCCCGTCCTGATCGAGGGACTGAAATCACCCGATGTCGAGATGCGCCGTGAAGCCTGCGAAGAACTGGGTGAGATCGGCGCGCCGGCCAAGGCCGCCCTGCCGGCTTTGATCGAACTCTTGAAGGACAAGGATGCCGAGGCACGCAGTCTGGCCGGCGAGGCGATCAAGGCCATCGACCCGAAGGAGGCGGCCAAGCGGGGGATCAAGTGAGCACTGGCAGCCATGCGTGAAGGTGACGGCGTCACGTCGAGCATCTTGATTCTTGATGGAACGCTGGCGAATTGCTTGCACGATTTCCGCAAGCTGGAGAAGAACGGCAACGGCGCGAAGAAATGAAGCGGAGAGCGACTTTTCCGCGCAAGCAGTTCTCCTGTTGATTGCCTTCCGCTCCCACTTCGGATCGAGCGCAAGTTTCTTGCCTGTCGCCGTACACTTTTCAGGAACGAGAGGAGGCGGGATCAGACCCAGCCATATCGGCTTCCGGCTTCGTACGCGCCTCCCACCTCGAACGATCATCTGCTTAAAGCTGCTCTGACGCAGCAAGGAGTTCTCATGAAGCGCATCCTGATGGGGATGGCCGGTGCTATGCTGGCCTTGGTCGTGATCGACACGGCGCAAGCAGGCGACTGGGGCTACGGACATCACCGCGGATACACCGGCCACTACGACTATCTGCACTTTCCGTTATCTCCTCATTGCGAAACGAGCAAATTTCCAGGGATTTCGAGAGGTTTGTGAATTTCCCGGTCCTTGAAGACCTTGAAAAATGG
>JAGVLI010000657.1 GCA_020054355.1 Planctomycetales bacterium
GAACGGCTGCTCAAGCCGCTGGCCATCGACCGGCTCTGCGTCCTGGTCGAACCCGCGATGGCGGCGGCGGGGCAAGCCGGCAATGAGGCCCCACTGGCCCGCTTCCAGGAAGAACTCGCCATCCAGGCCGAGACGCCAGCGGGTTCCGGGCTGGACGTACCGCAATGGCTCGAACGCTTGCAGCAAGAGGTGCAGCGCGTCCACGGCGAAAAATCCAGTGGCGGCTGGACGCGGGATACGTTTCTGGCCCCGCGCAAGCAGCTGGACTACGCGGCCGCCGAGGAACTGGTGCGCGAGTGGGAACAGACTGGCGATTCGGGATTTTAGAGGATTCGGTTCAGGCATCCCGCTGCGACGCCGAGGCATTGCTGCAAATCGATCCGTACTGCCAGCAGGTGTAGCAGGCGTGATGTCGCAGTGGGTATTCGCCCAGCGCTTCCCGCAGCGTGCTGCCCAGGCGGGCGTCGGGCGCTTCGATCAGGATTGGGCAGACGCTGACGCCGCGATCCGTCACGATCCGGCTATGGTTGCAAATGAATAGCCCGTGGTCGAAGCCTGCCATCATTTCGGGGGTGATGCGCTCCGTGTCCCGATAGCCGCGCTGCCGGTCGGCTTCCGCGCCGAGCCGCAGAGTTGGCAAGATTTTCACGCGCGGCCGTTCGTAGCCGTGCGACTTCAGCATCCGCACGAAGCCGGCAAACAGCTCGCTTTCCTCCTGGTCGTCGCGCGTCTGGGCCACGGTGACGATGGGCAGAAAGCCGTGCGCCAGCAGTTGTCGCACGCCCCTCATGGCACGGTCGAAGGTGCCGGCGCCGCGCACCGGATCGTTTTCCTCGGCGGTGAAGCCATCGATCGAAACGCGAAACTCCAGGCTGTAGCGCGAAGCCGTTTCCGCTTGCTGGAGGCGGGCGAGCCATTCGTCCTTGAAGACGGTGCCGTTGGTCAGCACGGTCGCCGGCCCGTAACGCAGGGTCAGCTCCAGGATGGCAGGCATGTCGCGGTTGAGGAACGGCTCCCCGCCCGTGAAGTAGTATTCCTTCACCCCCAACTCGACCGACTCTTCGAGATGTCGCCGCACGGTTTCCAGGTCGAGGAACTCGAAGCTGTGATTGTGCGGGCTGCAACTGATGAAACAGTGCCGGCAGGTAAGATTGCAAACGGTGCCGGCCACCTGGAACCAGAGATGATCCAGGTGCGCCAACGGCATCGCGGGCGCCGGCACATCGAGGATAGGCAACGGAATGGCCATGTTCACTGTTTCGCTTGCGGCTTCGCCAGCACCTGCCGATAGAACTCCACGATCCGCGCCGCCTTGGACGACCAGGTGAATTCGTCGCGCACCCGCTGGCAGGCATGTGCGCCCAGCTTTCGACAGCGTTCCGGATCGACGGACAGCGCTTCCATCGCCGCCCGCAGCTTGCCGATCAGGGCTTCGCGCGGTTCCATCGGCAGCAGGATGCCGCACTCCGGCGTCACCAACTCGGCCGGCCCGCCGTAATCGACGATGATGGAAGGCAGTCCGCTGGCCAGTGCTTCCAGCACCACCCCGCCGCCGAATTCGCGCAGGCTCGGAAACACGAAAGCCTGCGAGCGGGCCAGTTCCTGCCCCAGTTGCTTCTGATTCACCCAGCCGGCCAGTTGTACACAATTCTGCAAGCCGTGCTGCTGGACCAGCGCTTCCAGGGCCGGCTTCTGCGGTCCATCACCATAAATAGTCAGCTGGCATTGCTGCAAAGCTGGCGACCGTGCCATGGCTTCGACGATCAGGTCGAAGCCCTTGTAGGGCACCTGTCGGCCGACGGTGACAAAGCGAAACCGGCCATTCGGTTCCGGCCAGGCGGTCCCGATCGGAAAGCGCTCGGGATCGACGCCGTTTTCGGGCAAGTAAAAGCGTTGGCCTCGGAAGAATGCTGGAATCTCCGTGGCGGTATGCCGGCTGCCGGCAATGGCGCCCGCCAGGTGCTCGTAGGTCGAGCGATAGTAGGGCAGCTTGGTATACGCCTTCCGCAAGGGCACCAGCCATTCGCGTTCCTGGCGGCGCAGCTCCGGAAATTCCTTCGGCCAGGGCAAGCCGCCGTTGAGTGGGCCGACGAGCATCGGTGTCTTGACGAACTTGGCCAGCGGGCTGCCCTGGGTCGGCGTCAGCGGCGTGACGCGGTGGATCAGGTCGAAGCGGCCCGCTTGCAGCGCCGCACCGAAGCGGCGAAAGACCGCTTCCTCGAAGACCATGTAGCTCGGCCAGGCCATCGCCGTGTCGATGGTCCAGGACAGCGCCTGTCCGCCGCGAATCAGGCTGCTCAGCGAATAGAGCGGTGCTGCCAGCCATTCGTTGTCGATGAAGTCCAGCTTCACATGTTGGGCGATGGGATCGGCCAGCAGGGCGGCCCGGTTGCGCACTTGCGAGACCACGGTGATGTCGAGGTCCGGACGGGCCGCCAGCGCGCGGGCGAAGTTGTACCCCACCAAGGGCACGCTGGTCCAGGTGGGATTGCAAGCCTCGGCAATCAGCAGGATGCGCAGACGATCCGTCATGGGTTTCCGTTCCAGGGAAATGAAATCTCGCCGTCCATCCACTGATAGCTGATAGCTGTCAGCTATCAGTTTCAATGCGGCGGGCCGAACATGTTCGTCTCGGCGACCGGCGCGCGAATGGCAAAACCACTCCGACCTCACTAGACTATCAACCAACCGGCGGCAAGTCCGCTGACAATCCGCTGCGCGGAGGACGAACGTGGCCCAGATCGGCGTGGTGGCGATTGGACGCAACGAAGGCGAGCGACTCCAGCGCTGCCTGGAATCGCTGGCCGGCCGCGCGGGCACGATCGTCTACGTCGATTCCGGTTCCACCGATGGCAGCGCCGACATGGCTCGCGCGCGCGGCGTCGAGGTGGTGCCGCTGGACCTGTCGATTCCCTTCACCGCCGCCCGCGCTCGCAACGAAGGCTTTCAACGCTTGCTGCAAGTCGATCCGGCGGTCGAGTTCGTCCAGTTCGTGGACGGTGACTGCGAGATTGCCGCCAACTGGCTGGAGACCGCGCAGCACGAACTGACGGCGCGTCCGGATGTGGCGGTGGTCTGCGGCCGGCGGCGCGAACGCTTCCCAGCGGCGTCCGCTTACAATCGCCTGTGCGACATGGAATGGAACACGCCCATCGGCGAGGCGGAAGCCTGCGGCGGCGATGCCCTGATGCGCGTCGCGCCGCTGAAGCAACTCAACGGCTACCGGGCCTCCCTCATCGCGGGCGAGGAGCCGGAGATGTGCCTGCGGCTCCGGCAAGCGGGCTGGAAAATCCTCCGCCTCGATGCCGAGATGACGCTGCACGACGCCGCCATGACTCACTTCGGCCAGTGGTGGAAGCGGAACGTCCGGGCGGGCCATGCCTTCGCCGAGGTCTCGTGGCTGCATCGCCACGACGCACTGCGCATGTGGCAGCGCGAAGTGCGCGGCAACTGGGTCTGGGGCCTGCTCGTGCCGCTGCTCGCCCTGCTGGCCGCGCCCTGTACCTACGGCTTCAGCCTGCTTTTGGTGCTGCTCTATCCGGTGCAGGTCTTCCGCATCTTCCGCCATCGTCGAAGCCAGGGCGATTCCACGAACGATGCGCTCAACTACGCGGTCTTCTGCGTGCTGGGCAAGTTCCCGCAAATGACTGGCCAGCTGCAGTATCACAAGAATCGGCTGTTCGGCCACCAGAGCGAACTGATCGAGTACAAGCAACCAGCGTAGGTGCCGCGAGCCGAGCGGCACCCGAACTTTGCAAGGACGTACGGTGCGCTGGGAGTTGAGGACGCTTCAGGTCCGGCTCGGCTCGCCGGACCTACTGTCACGCGGAAACCGGGTTGCGGGAATTGAACCATGAAAGTGGCCTACCTGGTCAATCAGTATCCGCACGTCAGCCATAGTTTCATTCGCCGGGAAATCGCCGCGCTGGAGGGCCACGGCGTTTCGGTCGAACGCTTTTCGGTGCGGCACTCGCCGAACGACCTGGTCGATCCCGCCGACCAGGCCGAGCAGCAGCGCACCCAGGTGATCCTCGGCGTTGGCGCTGTCGGTTTGCTGCTCGCGTTATTCACCAGATTGTTCACGCAGCCGGGGCGCTGGTTCAAGACGTTCTGGCAAGCAGTCAAGATCGGCCGGCGCTCCGAGCGCGGCGTGCTGCGGCATCTGATCTACTTCGCCGAAGCCTGCGTGCTGGTGGATCGGCTGAAGCAGTGCGGCGCGGAACATCTGCATGCCCACTTCGGCACCAACTCGACGACCGTGGCGCTGCTGACCCATCTCCTCGGCGGGCCGCGCTACAGCTTCACGGTGCATGGCCCCGAGGAGTTCGACCATCCGGAGGAATTGTCATTGGGCCGGAAGATCGAGCATGCAGCGCTGGTGATCGCCATTAGCGATTTCGGCCGCAGTCAGCTGTTTCGCTGGTGCCCGCACGCCCACTGGCCGAAGATCAACGTCGTGCGCTGCGGGGTGGATGCGGCCTTCCTGAGCGGCGGCGCGCAGCCCGTGGTCGATACGCCGCGCCTCGTCTGCGTCGGCCGGCTGTCGGAGCAGAAAGGCCAGCTCTTCATCCTCGACGCCCTGGCCCAGGTCGCCGCTGAAGGCGTCCCCTTCGAGATGGTGCTGGCCGGCGACGGCCCGATGCGCGGCGTCGTCGAGCAGCAAATCGCCAAGCACGGGCTGGAGAAGCGGGTCCGCATCACCGGCTGGCTGAGCAACGCTCAGGTGAAGCAGGAGATTTTGGCAGCACGGGCCATGGTGCTGCCCAGCTTCGCCGAAGGCTTGCCCGTGGTGCTGATGGAAGCCCTGGCCCTTGGCCGGCCAGCGCTGACTACTTATGTGGCGGGCATTCCCGAACTGGTGCGGCACGGCGTCAACGGCTGGCTGATACCCGCCGGTTCGGTCCACCGGCTAGCCGAGGCGATTCGCACGGCCTTGCAGACCCCGCCGGAGCAACTGGCCGAGATGGGCCGCAAGGGGGCCGCCAGCGTGGCGGAGATGCACGATGTATCGAAGGAAGCCGCCAAGCTGGCGGAGTTGTTTCGGCAAGCTGCCGCTCAGCGTTCGTAGTTCCGCCTTCAGGCGGTTTTCGGTGAAA
>JAGVLI010000085.1 GCA_020054355.1 Planctomycetales bacterium
GTGCGGACCACCGAATCGCGGCATCTGGCGATTCGGTGGTCCGCACAGCGGACCCTACGATCTTGGCGCCCGGCGGCAAGGTGGTCGAGGAGATGCTCGCGTGACTCGGCCGATTCTCGACCTCGCCTTGATCCGTCAAGCCCAGGCGAAGCTGCAAGGCTTGCTCCACCGCACGCCGCTCGTGCATTCGCAAACGCTGAGCGAGGAACTCGGGGCCAAGGTCTACCTCAAACTCGAATGCCTGCAAAAGACCGGCTCCTTCAAGCCGCGCGGCGCGTTCCACAAGCTGCTCTCCCTCTCGGACGAAGAGCGACGGCGCGGCGTGGTGGCGGTCAGCGGCGGCAACCATGCCCAGGGCGTGGCTTACGCCGCCCGGCAACTCGGCGTCTCCGCCGTCATCGCCATGCCCGCCAGCACGCCGCGCAACTACCTCGACGCCACCCGAGGCTACGGCGCGGACATCGTCTTGCTGCCCGACATCAAAGCCGCTTTCGCCGAGTGTACCCGCTTGCAAGTGCAAGGCCGGGTCCTGGTTCATCCCTTCGACGATCCGCTGGTGGCCGCCGGCCAGGGCACCGTCGGCCTGGAAATCCTGGAAGATTTGCCCGGCCTGACTCATGCCTTCATCAGCATCGGCGGCGGGGCGTTGATCGCCGGCATCGCCACGGCGCTGAAGTCCCTCAAACCGGAAGTGCGCATCACCGGCGTGCAAACGCACGGGGCCGATGCCATGGCGCGCAGCCTGGCAGCCGGGCGGCTCATCGAGTTGCCTGCCATCACCTCCATCGCCCGGACCCTCGGTGCGCCGCGCGTCTGCGATTTCACCTTGAATGCCGTGCGGGAACTGGTGGATGAAGTGAAGGTCGTCGGCGATGACGTGACTTTGGCTGCCCTGTTCTTCTTGCTGGAACGGAGTAAAGTGCTGACCGAACCGGCGGCGGCGTGCTGCCTGGCTGCTGCCCGCTTGCACCGGGGCCAGTTCCAGCCGTCCGATCGGGTAGTGCTGGTGATGTGCGGAGGGAATGTCTCGGTCGCCGACCTGCTCGCCTTCCGCAACCAAGCGAACGACCCCTCGGCCGAACGAAGCGTTGCAGTTGCTGCGGTCGGCCCAGGGGTCGCGTCGGTCAGTCGTTGAACTTCACTGCGCGGCCGCGCTGCCGGCCGAAAACGTGCGTTCGATGCGGGCGACGTTGCCGAAACGGTCCTTGATCGCCACCGTGATCTTGCCCTTCGGCAAGGTCAGCGGCTTGGTCAGCTTCAACTCGCGGATCATCGGCCCGACGGCCTTGAACTTCGACGCCAGGTTCTGGCCGGCGGCCACTCCCTCCACCGAGAAGTCGGCAATCACCTCGAAGCTGGTCCGGTCGATGCCCCGGTAATCGTGGAAGCCGATCAGGATGCGGTCGAAGGTTGCATTCGCGCCGGCTTGCGGCGAGGCCATCGTCAGCGTCGGCCGTTGATCGTCCAGCATCCAGCCATAGCCGGCCACTTGCGGTTGCTTGGGGTCGTAATCCAGGTCGATCGGGCAACCCAGGTCGATCCAACGGATGATGGTCAAGCGGTCCTCGTGCGACAGGCCGGGCACCTTGACCGTCTGCCCGTCGCTGCCCTTGTAGGTGCCCGCCACCGCTTCCGGCGGCGGCATGACGCTGCCGGTGTAGTCCAGGTCGGCGCGGTTGCGGTTGGCAGGCGTATCCGGGACCGCCTGGCCCTTGAGTTGCAGCGTCCGCGCGTTGCCCGGCGTGGTTTCGGTCGGGAAGTCGTCGTTGGTCCAGCCGTCGAGGCGCTTGCCGAAGAGCTTCCAGACGAGCAAGCTGCGCCGCGACTGGAACATGCGGATGTAGCGCGAAGCGTTGCTGCCGCGCCAGGAGCCATTCACGGGCTTGTGGCCGAAGCGGGCGGCGAAGTCCATCGCCAGGCGGTAGTAGGTGCCGGGCACGTCGTCGTTGCTGGGGAGGCTGACGATCGCATCGTCGTCCAGCACGAGGTTGCCGGCCGGCTGCTTCGCTTTCGAGTGACACGCCACGCAACTGCGGTCCAGAATTGGCTTGACGTCGCGGAAATACTCGACGTTCTTGACATCCGGGGCGTAGCGCAGGCCCGTCTCGTCCTTCGCATCCCACTTCTTGCCGGATTGATCCCCGGCCTTGTCGGTCAGGAGCGGGGCGCTGCTCGACAGGTCAAAGATCGGATAATCCTTCTTCGCCGCCGCCGTCAGATTGAAGTCGGTCGGCTTCTGGCTGTGGGCATGGCAACCGCCGCAATCGTGGCGGATTTCGCCGGGCCGCAGCTGGTGCCAGGTCTGCGCCATGTTCAGCACCATGCCGTGCTTGTCGAGGGTCTGGAAGGTGAACGCGAGGTCGGCGGGAATGCGCGCCAGGAAGCTGGTGTCCGGGTTGCCGTCCGGATCGGTAGGTTGGAGGGGAGCGCTCGCCTTCGGCTCGCGGCTAAACTTGCGGACGGGAATTTCGCCCAGGATGCGGAGCCGTTCGTTGGCATGGCTGCGGAAGGTGACGCCCGACTTCGGCCCCTTGTGGCGGTCGGTGGTCGGCTCCATTGCCAGGATGCGGATGGCGTGAATCTCATCGTTCGTGTACAGGCCGGCATCGCCGCCCTGGTTGATCCAGTTCAGCGACACGCCCACTTCGGCGGAATTGAACGGGTCGAGGTCCTGGTAGCCGTCGGTGCGGTCGGTCCCCTTGGAAAACGCGGCAGTCACGGTGCCGGGGTGGACCTTGCCGTTGGGGTAGCTTTCGCGCTTGTACAGGCTGGAAGTGCCCACCAGTCCCAGCGGCGTGCCGGCCGGCAGGTGCGGCGAGAGCTTGCCGTCGTTCTGCAGGGTCGGCAGCTTTTTCGGTTCGGCCACGCCATGGATGCGCCGATAGGGCACCAGGGCGCGGGGCCATTGCTCGTTGTACTTCGGGTCATTCTTGATGAGCAGCATTTGCGCGGGTTCGTCGACCGCCTTGCCGTCCTTGAGGAGGTACAGCCCGCCGTCCACCGCCGGCACATGCACCGTGTAACCGCCGTTCACCGGCCCCGACGACCAGACGCAGAGCAGATGGTTGTTGGGCGCGCCCGAGGGATGCGTCACCTTGCCGACGCGCGGCGAGTTGCGCTGGTCGCGGATCGAATAGTCGGACGGTCCTTCGTCGGTGCGGGCGAAGCGGGTGATCGATTCGATGCCGAACGGGCTGAA
>JAGVLI010000569.1 GCA_020054355.1 Planctomycetales bacterium
GAGTGGTCAAGCTGGCGGTCCACAACGAACTGCAAGACGACATCAGCGGCGCGATCGTCCACAGCCGGCGCATCGTCGAGGCGATGGAGCAGCTGCTGGGCGGCGAGGTCTATCACTACCACCATAAGATGATTCTCAAGGAGCCGCTCGTGGGCGGCGCCTGGGAATGGCACCAGGATTACGGCTACTGGTATCACAACGGCTGCCTGGCGCCGCTGCTGGCCAGCTGCATGATCGCCGTCGATCGGGCCACGCAAGCCAACGGCTGCCTGCAAGTGCTGAAGGGATCGCACCACCTGGGCCGCATCGATCACGGCAAGGTCGGCGATCAGACCGGGGCCGACATGGAGCGCGTCGAAGTGGCGATGAAGCGGCTGGAACTGGTCCACTGCGAGATGGAACCCGGCTCCGCCGTGCTGTTTCATTGCAACACGCTGCACTGCTCGGCGCAGAACCACAGCACCAACCCGCGCTGGGCGCTGATCTGCTGCTACAACGCCGCCCGGAACGATCCGTACAAGGAATCGCGGCATCCGCGCTACACGCCGCTGGAGAAGTGGCCCGACGATCTGGTCAAGGAGGTGGGCCGGCGGCAGTGGGCGGCCTTGCAGCAGAACTCGAAGGAGACTGCGGCCAGTGGTTCAAGCGAGGAAGCGGCCCAGCTGGCGGCCAGCGCAAACTAGCGCTGCTGCCAGCCACGGTTTGCCCGTGGGTTACGATTCCAATCGTGACAGGCGGTGAAGCTGCTCACGATTGGAATCGTAACCCACGGGCCGGAAGTCGCTTGATTTCGCACTAGCGCTGCCCGCGCAACTGCCCGAGCAGCGCCTGGGCTTCCGGATGACCTGGCTGGTGGCGCAGCGCCTGCTGGGCATGGGCGACGGCTGCCGAGCGGTCGTTCAGACCGTGATGGGCCACTGCCAGGTTGTAGTAGACGGGCGCCGGCGCGAAGCCATGGCGCAGCGCCTGTTGCAGATCGGCCAGCGCTTCTCGAAAGCGTTTCTCCCGGCAGAGCAGCGTGCCCCGGTTAAAGGACGCCGCTGCCAGCGTCGGCTGCAAGCGCAGGGCCTGGTCGTAGTCGGCCAGAGCTTTCTCCGTCAAGCCGAGTGCCTGGCTCGCCAGCCCGCGATTGAAGTAGCATTCCGCCCGATCCGGCGCCAGCGCGATGCAGACGCGGAAGGCGTTGACCGCCTCTGGATGCTGCCCCTGCCGATAGGCACAGACTCCCAGCGAAAAGTTCGGCCAGAAGGCGCTCGGCTCCAGGGCGGCCGCCCGCGCCAGGGAAGCTTCAGCCTGCGGCAGTTCCCCTTCGCGGAGCAAGGCCCGGCCGAGGGCATAGTGCTCCCAGGCCGTACGGGGTGGGAGTTTCGCGGCTTGCTCCTCGGCGGTTCGCGCCAGGTCCGTCATGCCGAGGGCCAGGGCGTGGACCTGTCGCTGTCGGCAGAGCACGGGACTGGGGCCGAACATGGCTTCCGCTTCCGCAAGCGTTTGCAGGGCCTCTCTTCGTAGGGCCGGCTGCTCGGCCGTGCCTGCCAGGCGGATGCGCAGCTCGGTCCAGAGGATCGCCAGGTCGAGCAGGTCCGCGTGCAAACGCTGGACGCGCTCGGCGCCGGGTTCAGCGTGCGCTTGCTGGCGCAGAAACTCCCGCTGTTCCCAGATGGCCCGACAGCGCCCTTCCAGGGCGGTGGCACTTTCGACCGAGAGCGTTTCGGGTTCGTGAAGGAAGCGCACCTGCTCGGCCAGGCCGTGGAGGTCTTGCACGAATTGCGCTTGCCGGACCCGTTGCAATTGCCCATCCAGCGCGGCGATCAGTTCAGTCTGGCCCAACTCTTGAGCCAGTTCCCGACCGCGTTTCAGGGTCCGGCCTGCTTCCGCATAGTCGTGCTTGGTCAGCAACTCGCGGCCCTGCATCAACGCGGCTTCGGCTTCCTGGACGCGCTGCCGGTGCTGGGTCCGCACCGACGCGATGGCTCCCAGCGAGACCGCCAGCACCAGCGTCAGCAAGGTAATCAAGGTCAGCGCATGAGGCCGCCGTCGCCGCCATTTCCGC
The DNA here is from genome assembly GCA_020054355.1 of Planctomycetales bacterium. GTDB lineage: Bacteria > Planctomycetota > Planctomycetia > Gemmatales > Gemmataceae > JAGVLI01. The sequence continues at coordinate 2,051 of JAGVLI010000569.1, forward strand.
CAGCGTTCCGGCAGACTGCGGTTCGCAACGCCGCGCAAGGGCTGGTCGGTCAGGTGGCGGCGCAGGTCGGCGGCGAACGCCGCCGCGTCCGGATAGCGCTTCTGGGGATCGTGTTCCAGACATCGGCCAATCAAGTCCGCCAGGCCGCGGGATACTTGCCGGTTGACCCGGTCCAGCCGGGCCGGTGCCTCGGTCAGCGTTGGCACCGTTCCGCCCAGGGCTTCGTACAGCAGCAGGCCCAGCGAATAAACGTCGGAATGGCCGTCCACGGTTTGCGGAATGGGGCGTTCGGCGCGGACCGCCTCGAAGGCGGCGTGCTGTTCGGGCGACATGTACTTCGTGGTGCCGCCGAACCATTCGGGGGGCGGTGCGTCGGGGCGGAGCGGGGCGCGCGCCAGGTGAAAATCGAGCAGCATGGGCTGGCCGTCGGCCGCGATCAGGACGTTGCCCGGCTTGATGTCGAGATGGACCAGGCCGCGCTCGTGGGCGTAGTGCAAGGCGTCCGCCAGGCAGGTGCCGAGCCAGCAGATGGCCTGTACGTAGGAAGCGCGGGTGAAGAACTGGCGGGCCGGCGCTGCGGCCAGGCCGGCAATCGCCACGTTGCCGGGAGTCTGGTCGAGGGCGTGCAGCAGGTCCGGTCCCGTGCGCTGGGCGAACGGCTTGGCTTTCAGGGCATCGAGGATGCTGGACAGCGCCAGGCCGCCGAAGTACGGCATGCACAGCAGGCGCAGATTGCGTTGTTCATCGTCCTGGACCAAATACAGCGGGACGATATGCGTGTGCTGCAAACGCGCCAGCGACAGGTGTTCCTGGCCGACGAGCGGGGTCAACTTCAGGACGACGGGACGGTCGGCCAGCTCCGGCTGCGTGGCCAGAAAGACCCGGCCTTGCGCGCCGCGGCCCAGCTCGCCGATCAGCTCGAAGCCGTCGAGCGCTTCGCCGACTTCCGGGAAAGCCGGACCGGTCAGGGCCGGTTCGAGCAGGCGGTGGCAGCCGAGCAGGATTTCCAGTTCGTCGCGCCATTGCGGGAAGCGGCCGATGACCTGGACCGAATCGACCGGCTCGCCGTGTTCCTGGCGCAGGCAGATTTCCTCGCAGATCAGCTTGATGGCGGCAGGGGGCGTTTCGAGCAATTCGGCGTGTCGGGCCAGGAATTCCTCGGCC
>JAGVLI010000491.1 GCA_020054355.1 Planctomycetales bacterium
CGACGGTCTCTCCGCCGCTTGCCGGTTTCTGGAACAACAGCAGCGACGGCAGAAGCTGCCCATCTGGACCGTGCTGCTCAGCGACGGTCGGGCCAATGTGCCGCTCTATTCCAACGATCCCTGGGCCGATGCCTTGCACGCGGCCCAGGGGCTGGCGACAGTTTCGTCAGCTACCACGATCGTCGATACAGAAACTGGCTGGCCACGATTGGGCCGGGCCGGAGAACTGGCTCAGGCCGTGCGCGGCGATTGCGTTTCACTGGAAGCCGTGCTGGGCCGCGCAGTGCCCGCGCGCCGGGAGGCCGCCTCATGAGCAACAAGCGCCGTCACGGACTGATCCTGGTCGTCACGGGCGACGGCAAGGGCAAGACGACGAGTTCACTCGGCCTGGCGTTTCGCGCTCTGGGCAACGGCTTTCGCGTCTTCATCGTGCAGTACATCAAGGGCAAATGGAAGACCGGCGAGAAGAAACTGGCGGACCTGCTGCGCTCGCATGCCGACCTGCTCGGTCTCGACATCGAAATCCGGCCGATGGGCGACGGCTTCACCTGGATCACCCAGAACCGCGAACAGGACGTGGCCACCACCCAGGAAATCTGGGAGGTCAGCAAGGAGGCGATTGCTTCGGGTAAGTACGATCTCGTCATCCTGGACGAGATCAACGTGGTCATGAAGCTGGGCTACCTCGAACCAGCCCAGGTCATCGAAGTGCTGCAGGCCCGCGACCCCAACCTCCATGTGGTGCTGACAGGTCGGGGTGCGCCGCCGGAAATCTGCGAATGCGCGGACCTGGTATCCGAGGTCCGCGCGGTCAAGCATCACTACAAGGCGGGAATCAAGGCTCAACAGGGAATCGAATTTTGAAAGGCAGGTGGGACCGTGGCGCTGCTGGCTCATCACATTGGCGTCGAACTATTCGGCCGAGAGTTTTCCCCGGAAACCCCGATGGAGCATGTCATCACGTTCGGCGTGACCGGCGTCATGCTGGCACTGATGCTGTACGGCGCCTACGCGGCGCTGCGCGACTTCCGCAAATGGCGTCGCGGCTCGGTGGCATAAAGACCGTGGGACAGGTTTCCGACCTGTCGGACAGGTTGGAAACCTGTCCCCACATCATTGCGCGCTGGCGGCATAAACAACCGGGACGCGGCCCCTCGCCCGAAGGCGCGAGGCCGCGTCCCGATTTGTCGCGCGGGGCAATGGTCAGCCTTCGCCGCCGTGGTCGATCCAGGCGGTCCACCAGTTCACGTCGGCCGCGTCGCCCAGCTCGCCGGCCGAGGCCGGAAAAGCATCGCCGTCAGCCGAATGGCCCGTGACGTGTTCCGCGCCGCCGGTCAGACCGTGAGGCAGCGGCAGCCACTGCGCGTCTTTGTGTCCCATGCGTTACTCCTTTCGCGGTGAGAAACTGAGGAATCCTTCCCCGACCTTCAAGGGTTGCCTGAAGCCATTTGCCGTTCCCGCTCGCACGGCCGAACCGTTCCGAACCGGGCAATACCCTTTTCGTTCTTCGTGATGACGGAAGTATGACCTCCAATCATCGGGGCGACAACTTGCCGGCGATGCTTTGGACGCCAAATATGCCGAAGCCTCTGAAGCAACCGTCAGAACCTGAAAGTCTTTCCACAACTAGCTGGCTTCACGGCTGGAGCATGCAATCGCGCCAGTGCGTGGCATGGCCGCGCAGCCAGCGCTGGGCCTCGCGCTCGAGGCCCGGTTCGTTCGCCGGAGCGGCTTGTTGCCGGCTGGGCGGTTTGGGCGAACTGGCGGGTGGAGTGGATTTGGTCGAGGCAGCGACCATGGGCAGGACGAGGGCGGTCAAGCCGATGGTGAGGATGGCGACGCTGGAAATGACGTAGTGCTTCATGCGCCTGCTCCTTGGCTGCTTCCGGGCCGCATCCTGCGTCCCTGGTTGCGAGGATCATTTTGCCGTCCCAGGCCGGACGTGCCGGCGCGGGCCTGTCTGGGAAAGCAAGTCCGGTGCCAGTCGAAGGCCCCGCCGCGCCCCAGTCGGCTCAACTCCTTGATCGAAGTTGTCTTGCGTTTTTTTTGCTTCAAACCAGCATCACCGATGGCGCTGAAGTCCGCCAGCAAGAGTTACAAGACGGTGCCGAGCGGTTGTACATCTTGCATTTTCCAGGCTATCGTTGAACAAAGGGAGGTGCCGAACATGCGACCCGAATTGATCCTGGATGTGTTACACCGCGACCTGGCTTGCGCCATCGCCCTGGCTTTCGTTGAAGTGCCGGGCGTCAGCGTCAACCTCCAGGCTGTCACCTTGGCCAAGAGTTCGCAACCCAATTGGATTGACGACACGGACCCGCTGGAAGCAGCCACCCGCGACTACCTGACCGCGAAACAGCAGGTGGCGCAGTCCAGCTCCACCTGGAAGCCGGGCGGCAACGCCTGGGGTTCGGCAGGCGGCGTCAAGCAGCGTGAGGAAGCCGTGAAGCGCTCCGTGGCGGCCCGCGCCGCCGCGCAGAAGTTGCTCACGGAGCGCGGCGTCCTAGCTTACGCGCGCAGCAAGGGTTATCGGGTCTATGAGGGATAGCGCGGTCCGACGCTCGCCAGCGATTTCATTTCCGCAATGGCTGGCTCGGCTTCACGCGCAGCGTCAGGATGACTTGCCCGGCCGTCGGTCGCTGAGTCCATTCAATGCCATCGATGAATTGCAGGCCGCCCAGCAGCTTGTCCAGCCGGCTGGCCGCTTCCGGTTGGGCGATCTGATTCTTCACGGCGATGGCCGTCGTCAGTGCTTCGCGGTGGTCTTTCAGGTAGTTGCGCAGGGCCACGCACGACAGCCGCATCAAGGGAATTTCAGTGCCGGCTGGCCCAGGCGTCCGCGCGAACTGGAACCGGCGCACTGCTTCCGGCGAGCTGGCGAGCAGCAGGTAGCCATCCTTGATCGTGTAGGCCGGCTGAAAACCGGCCGGGAATTGCTTGGCGTTCACGAAATACTTCACTTCGAGCTTGTCCTGCTGCAACGTCTTCAGATCGAGCCGGTCGGCATTCTTGCTGTTGTGGTCGAACACGGCCAAGCCCGCGAAGAAGTTCAGTGCGTCGAGCAAGGTTTGCTCGGCCGGCTTGCCTTCGAGGTTCGGCCGTACCTTGGTTGCCCAGATCGTGTCGGGAAACCAGCCGCGTTCCTTCGCCGGCGCCAGGACGCAGAAGCCGACATCCGGCCCCAGGCACGGCAGCAAATCGCGGAGTACCTTGCCCATCGCCGGGCCGGCGCTCTGATCGATGGAGTCCCGGATGCCTTTCCTGGTGTTGTCGTCCAGGAATTGCACGAACAGCTCGATGAACGCGGGCACGTCGAAGCGGCCAGCTGAAGCAAAGATGGCATCCGGCGGAAAGGCGTTCCACAATTCCGATTTCTGGGCGGCTTCCACCAGGAATTTCCGCGCGGCCGAGGGCAGCCCTTCCGGCTTCACGCGCAGCGCCAGGTTGACCTCGAGGTTTTCCTGCTGCACGACCGAGAGGACCAGGCCTTCCAGCGACTTCCAGTAGTTGCGAAAAGTTTGCAAGAAGACCCGCTCGGCTTCGTTCTGAGCCGTCTGCTCCTTGCGTTCGAGTTCCGCGTCGAAGGCACGCGGGTTGATCCACAACGTCAGCAGGGCCTTGTCCGTTCCGAGGTGAGTGAGCCGGCGGGCGATGGTCGGCGCTTCGGTATCGGCGGATTTCGCCTCGCGGTCGAGTTCGAGCGCCCGCTTCAGCATCTCTTCGTGGGGCGTGAATGCCAGGATCGATCCCCGCAGGAAGTAGTAGTTCGCGGGCTGATCGCGCTCGACCCGGCGAAAATACTTGCCGCCCCGATGCTCGCATTCCTCGATCTTCTTGAGTTCTCCCGATTTCAGCTGGGCTTTGTTGAGGCGCTCCACCAAGCCGGCCAGCGTGGCAGGGTTGCGGGCGCGCACCAGGAAAATGCCCTGGTCCTGCTCCATCTTGCCGGCGGGACCGGGGCGATAGGCAAACACGGCGGCATCGCCGAGGATGTCGTCGCGCAGCGTTTTCCAGTCGAGGTCGAGATGCTGCTTGAGGAACTTCTCCGCCTCCGCCAGCTGGGCCAGTTCCGGAGCGTTGGCGATGGCTTGGCCGACGAGCGTGGTCTTGAGCTGGTTGACGAACGGCGAGTCCGCTAGCGCCGTCAAATGGCCGCGCAGGTCCTGCACCGTGAGGCAAAAGGCCACGTCCTCGGGCACCAGGCGCAGCAGTTCATCGCGCGGCGAGGCGGCCGGCGCCGGCAACGCCAGCGTCGCCAGGACGAGCAACGAACAGAAAGACTTGAATGCGTTCATGGCCAATCGGGAGCTGCAAGGAGAGTTCGAGGCGTTATCAGTTCACCGGCGCGGGCACGGTTTCCCGCACGAACATCCGGAAAGCCCGCCGGGCGGACGAAGTCACCGGCTCGAAACCCGTGGTCACGCGCTGCCCGGCTTCCTGCCAGACGGCCAACGGCTGCTGGTCCTGGGGCGGCGGCAGCACTTCGCGGAGGTTGATTGTGGCGCTCGGCAGGGTGCCCGTCAGCAGGCGGGTTTGCTCGACGGTTTCTTCCGTGGTCCGCCGGGTCAGCGAGACGACTGCCGTGCCTGCTTCCGCGACGCCGTCGCGAATCGACGGACCTTCAGGCTGCGGCGTTGCCGCAGTCACCGGAGTGGTGGCCACGGGGGGCTGCGGCGACGGTGCCGGCTTGAACCAACCCGCGAATTGCCCCTCGAAAAAGCGATTGGCGGATTCCGAGCCAGTGACGGCCAGGCCGATCCCGAACGCCAGCAGCAAGGAGGCCGCCAGGGCAGTCGCCGTCAGCCAACGTCGTTGCCGCCTCTGCCGCGCATTGCGTTCGGCGAGCAGAGAGGCCACGAGCAGCGCTTGCAAGTGGACCGGCGGCGCGACGGCCGGCAGCAGGCGCAGTCCCGTTGCCAATGCACCAGCGGCGGCATGCAGCGAACGACAATCGGCGCAATTCGCCAAATGCAGATCCAGGGCGGCCCGATCGGTCAGCGCTTCGCCATCCAGCCGGCGCTGCAATAAGTCCTGCGCTTCAAGGCAATTCATGGTTGGCCTCCCTTGGAAGGCTCCGGCTGTTCGCCTAGGGGCAGGTCGGCGACCATGCCCCGGCGGCGCAGCCGTTCCAGCACTTCGAGCCGGGCGCGGTGCAGCCAGGTCTTGACGGTGCC
>JAGVLI010000245.1 GCA_020054355.1 Planctomycetales bacterium
GGCGGCCGGCTTGGCCTTCTCCGCTGGCTTGGCCTTCTCGGCCGGCTTGGCTGGTTTGGCTTGGGCGGCCGGCTTGGCCTTCTCGGCTGGTTTCGCCTTGGCGGCTGGCTTGGCCGGCTTGGCCTTGGCAGCCGGCTTGGTCTCTTTCTTCTTGGCCATGAACGAGGTCTCCTGGGGTCTGTTCTGGTTCGCCTGGTGTCCCCTATCTTAGCCGCGTTGCGGGGCAAAAAGATCGCGCGGCGCTGGAAAATGCCTGTGGCGGGCAGATTACCCGGCATGTGAACAAACGTCAAGAAACTCTTGGCTGGGATGCGTCGGAAGCGGTGAAAACCCGCGATTGACGCGAGTTTCCGCATTTCCAGGCCAGCGGATTGCGACGGCTGGTTAATTGAACATAAGAGCCATTATCGGACGTTGGCGTCAGACCGGGCGAGCCGCCGGGTTTATCCCGGCGGTCTCCGCAACGTCCGATAATGGCCGTTATGTTTAATTGCGAACTGGCTTTTTGGGCGAAGCCGCCAGCGGCATCTGGGCTGGCGGCGGAGACTCTGGCGCTTGCTCGGCCGGTTCGGTGAACGAACGCAGCACCAGGTAGAGCAGCAGGCCAATCGGCGCGACCAGCAGGGTCGCCCACAGGATCGGCACCACCGCCATCCCCGGCAGCTGGCGCTCCAGGCTGTCGAGATAGATCCACCGGCCCGCGAAGAAGTCGAGCGCCAGGAAGTGCAGCCAGCCGAGCAGCGCGCCTTCCGGTTCGCCGAGGATCAGCGAGACGCCCGACAAGGTCGGGTTCTCCAGCAAACGGGCCAGCAAGGGCCAGTTCCAGACCGCGAGGACGCCGTAGAGAATCGGCAACGGCAGCAGGACGATGGGGGAGCGGAGCAGTCTTTGCGTCACGCGCCATTGCGGCAGGCCGATCATCAGCAGCCACCAGGGCAGCACGCTCAGGGTGCTGACGGCAAAGAACAGTTCGAGTTTCATGGCGCGGTGTTCTGAGGAGCAGCCTCCGGGGCCGGGATCGCTCCCTCGTCGAAGACGCCCATGCGGCGGAACTTCTGATAGCGGTGTTCGAGCAGTTCCGCCGTCGTCAGCTGGCGCAGCTCCCGGAGGTGGCGCAGCAAGTAGGTCTTGAGGATGTTGCCCATCTCGCGGTGGTCGCGATGGGCGCCGCCGAGCGGTTCGGGAATGATCTCGTCGATGACGCGCAGGCCGAACAGGTCGCGCGCCGTGAGCTTGAGCGCATCCGCCGCCAGCGGCCGGGTCTTTTCGTTGGCTTCCTTCCAGAGGATGCCGGCGCAGCCTTCGGGGCTGATGACCGAGTAGTAGGCGTGCTCCAGCATGCCGACCCAGTCGCCGATACCCAGCCCGAGTGCCCCGCCGGACCCCCCCTCCCCGATCACGACGCAGATGATGGCGGTGGGGATGCGGGACATCTCCAGCAAGTTCGTGGCGATCAACTGGGCCTGGCCGCACTCCTCGGCGCCGATGCCGGGGTAGGCGCCCGGAGTGTCAATTAAACAGATGATGGGGAGTTGAAACTTGGCCGCCAGCCGCATGCGGTTCAGCGCCTTGCGATAGCCCTCGGGATGGGCGCAGCCGAACATGCACTCCACCTTCTCCTTGGTGGTGTGGCCCTTCTGCTGGCCGATGAGCATGACGCGGAAGTCGCCGATGCGGGCGAAGCCGGTGCGGATGGCCCGGTCGTCGCCGAAGGAGCGGTCGCCGTGCAGTTCGACGAAGTCGTGGAAGATCAGCTCGACGTAATCCATCGTCTGCGGCCGGTTGAGGTGCCGGGCCACTTCGACGGTCTGCCAGGGCGTGAGGTTGCCGTAAATCTTGCGCTTGAGGTTCAGCAACTCGCGGCGGATGCGGCGCACTTCCTCCGTGTTGCTGACCTGGCCGTTGGACTTGGCTTCCAGGTTGGCCAGCAGCGCTTCCAGGTCGTCGATGTCCTTCTCGAAGGCCAGCCGGTGCTGCATCGCCATGCGACAGCGTCTCCCTGCGACGGGCGAAGCGGATCGGAGTCATCCAGCAGGAAATGTACCAGTTGCACGGCAAAGGTCCAGAGGGCTTCGGGCGTCGATGCGCGCGCCGCGCGCCGGTTCGGCGGTGCCGCCTGGTCCCCTGCTCTGTCGGGCAAGTTACGGGCTTGCGGGTGGCCCGTCCCTCGGTACTCCGAGGGCGTGCGCGAGACGTGTCATTGGTCCGAGATGGAGTCGCTTCGGGGTTCCGCACGCCCTCGGAGTACCGAGGGACGTGCCACCCCGCCGCAGAGCTGTTTGGTGCAGCCACGGCCGCCACCGCAAGCGAAACAGTCCGGCGAAGTCCGTCAGCGCTGCGCGCAATGTGTTCGGGCGTGATGCTGCGATAAAAATGCGGGGAATCGCCCCCGTCCGATGTGCGCCCTATTGACATCAGAGTCCATAGAGCGGTTCGGCGGGCTGCGAGTCAGCAACCCTCCTGCAACCAGTGCATCGACAGGTGTCGCCCTACCGCTGTTTGAGCGATCGTGATTATCTGCCGCAGCATCCCTTCGACTTCGCCTGCCTCTGGAAGTGGCGGGCCATCGTACTCGAAGATCAAGGACCATCTTTCGGCGACGCCGCCAAGGTTGTCATCCGGAACGGCCGCCAGCAGCCGGACGATGTCATCCGGGAAACGAAACAGCCACCCGCCGTGAGTCTTGGTGTAGACGTAAACCTGCTCGTGGCCCGTAAGGATGCTCAGATCGATCCCACCGGGATCATATGTCTGCCCGAGAAGGGCATACTGCAACGCGGCCACCGACTCGGCGCGAATCCCGGAGATATCGGCGGCAGTCCGACCATCGGCCACCACCGACAGAGCACCCTTGGCGGTTTCCTCCGGCGAGGTAGCGAACACCGTGGCCTTCGGGTGCGGCACCATCGTTCAAGCCTCCACCGCCGAACGGCACAGTTTACCTGCACCGGCCGCTCAGGTGGCTGCATGTCACGAAAAACCTACTTGCGGCCGGTGTCAGGTGCAGCGCCTGGTTCGGCCTCCCCCTGACTCGTTCCGGCTTCCGCCTCCTGTTCGAGAAGCCTCGCCAAAGACTCCAGTTCCTGCACGGTTGGAACCGGCGCCGATGCCTGCGCGCCCTCTTTTGCTTTGGCAGCCGCCAAGGCCTCTCGGACTTCTCGCAGCGTCATGCGGCCCATCATAGCAGCCTCTCCAATTGATCCCACAAGTTGGCAATCACGCGCTCAGCTGTTGCTGCGGCCGCTCCCCGACTCAGCAGCTCGAAAGCCGCCTTGTCCAGGAGCATATCGCGATCCGGCCCCGGCTGGAGGACCAGCGCCCCGAGCAATGACGCCAGAACCTCTTCCGCCGCCGCGCTGGCTGATGCCAGCAAGACCGACAGCCGCGGATGCCGGGCCAACAGCTGGTGGCCGCGCTCGTGGGCGATGATCGTGGTGAGCGAAAAATCGTCCGGATCGGCGTCCCGATCGAATGCCTCCGCGTACACCGTCAAGAGATCGCTGCCTGCCGCGGCCCCGCGACCATACTGCGCCCCGCCCGACTGGCTAACCACGTGCCGGTACTCGACCCGGCCGACGAACCTGAGTTCCCGCGCTCGTTGCAGGGCGACCGATAGTCGTCGGCGAGCCTCAGCGGGCCCAATTGGTTGCGGCGACCGGCTGGTCATAGGGCTATTGTATCACCGAAGTGCCGGAAGATTCCGCCCGCGATCATCGAACCACCTCGGTTCAACGCAATCGGCAAGGATGCGGCGATAAAACCAGGAAAAGCGTCCGCGTCCGACATGCGCCCTATTCGGCGTCTGGGGCGACACCCGACGGTTCGGCAGCACCGCCTGGTCCCCTGCTCTGCCAGGCAAGTTACGGGCTTGCGGGCGGCACGTCCCTCGGTACTCCGAGGGCGTGCGCGAGACGTGTCATTGGTCCGAGA
>JAGVLI010001051.1 GCA_020054355.1 Planctomycetales bacterium
TGTCGCCGGAGTTGCGCCACGCGGCCCACAGCCGCCGGCTGCGGGCCATCGACGCCACCTGCCCGCTGGTGACGAAAGTCCACATGGAAGCGGTCCGCTTTGCCCAGGACGGCTACCGCATCGTGCTGATCGGCCACGAAGGCCACGACGAGGTCATAGGCACCATGGGGGAAGCGCCGGAGCACATCGTGCTGGTCGAGAACGCCGACGACGTGGCCCGGCTCGAATTGCCGCCCGACGTGAAGCTTGCCTATCTGACGCAGACCACTCTGAGCGTGGATGACGCCGAGACCATCATCCGGGCGCTGAAGCAGCGCTTCCCGCAAATCGTCGGCCCCTCCCGCGACGACATCTGCTACGCCACGCAGAACCGGCAGGAAGCGGTCAAGGACCTGGTGCCCGAAGCGGACCTGGTCATCGTGCTGGGCAGCCAGAACAGCTCCAACAGCATGCGGCTGGCGGAGATTGCCCGCACCCACGGCAAGCCGGCTTACCTGGTCGATACCGTCCACGAAATCGAGGATGCCTGGCTCAGCGGAGCGAAAACCGTGCTGATTACCGCCGGCGCCAGCGCGCCGGAGGACGTGGTCGAGGAGTGCCTCAGCTATCTGAAGCAGCGCTACGGCGCCAGCGTCGAGAATCGCACGGTGCGCGAGGAGCACGTCAGTTTTCCGCTGCCGCGCGAGCTGCGCGTGCTGGCTTGAGATGGCCCTTCGAGGGAGGCCCTGCCATGGCAATCGATCTGCAGCTGGGTCCGGCGGACCACGGGCGGCCGATGTCGCTGGACGAATTCCTGGCCGGGGATTACGAGGCAGGCTACAAGTACGAACTGATCGATGGAAGGCTCTACGTGTCGCCCGAAGCAAACTTGCCCGAAGACTGGGTGGAGCAGTGGCTTTGCGACCGCGTGAAGGCGTACGCGAGAAAACACGCGGAAATCATCAAATTCGTCACCAACAAGGCGAGGGTTTTCGTACCTCGACGACCGGGCGCAACCTGTCCGGAACCCGACTTGGCCGCCTATCGCAACTTTCCCAAGCCACGTCCCATGCGTTCGCTGCGCTGGCAAGACGTCAGTCCCATTCTGGTCGGCGAAGTCCTCTACGAAGGCGACCCGCTGAAAGACCTGGAACGCAATGTCGAGGTGTACCTCCAGGTGCCTTCGATCAAGGAATACTGGGTCATCGACATGCGCGCCGATCCCGACCGGCCGACGTTGGTCGTGCATCGCCGGCACGGTAAGCAATGGCGCGTGCTGGAAATCGCGCCCGGCGAAACTTACACCACAAAACTGCTGCCGGGCTTCAAGCTCCGCCTCGATCCTCACCGCTGAACGCAGCGCAGGAACACAACATGGCAACGGTTGCCCGCATTGGTCCCGACGACCACGGCCGCCCCATGTCGCTCGACGAGTTTCTCGCCGGCGACTATGAGGAAGGCCATCAATACGAACTGATCGACGGAGAATTGTACGTGACGCCCTTGCCCGATCCTTCGCAAAACATTTGGGATTCCTGGCTATTTTACAAAATGTACGCCTACAGCGTCGAGCATCCTGCGGTCATCAGCTACGTAACGAACAAGGCCCGCGTATTTGTGCCTGGTCGCGCTGGGATCACCATTCCGGAACCGGACCTGGCCGCTTACCGCAATTTTCCGCTCGATCGTCCGTTTCGGGAAATCCGCTGGCAGAACGTCAGTCCGCTAGTCGTGGGCGAAATTGTTTCGCAGGACGATCCGAACAAGGACTGGATTCGGAATGTCGAACTGTATTTGCAGGTGCCGAGCATCAAGGAATACTGGGTGATTGACGCCCGCGCCGACCCTGGCCACCCCACGCTGACGGTGCATCGCCGGCACGGCAAGCAATGGCGCGTGCTGGAAACCGCCCCCGGCGAAACCTACACCACGAAGCTGCTTCCCGGCTTCAAACTGCATCTCGACCTCCACCGCTGAAGCACCATGACCATCGACCTCTCCCTCAACTACCTGCCGCGCTGGCCGCGCCGCAAGGACTTTCGCATCGGCTGCGTCGGCAGCGGCTTCATCGTCCGCGATTGCCACCTCGTCGCGTACCGTCAGGCGGGCTTCAACCCCGTGGCGATTGCCGCGCGCGACCACGCCAAAGCGAAAGCCGTCGCCGAACGGCACGGACTGCCACGCTGCCATGCGACGATTGCCGACTTGCTGGCCGATTCAACCGTCGAAGTGCTGGACATCGCCGTGCCGCCCGACGTGCAGCCCGGCGTCATTCGGGAAGCGGTCCAACACGCCGACCACATTCGCGGCATCCTGGCCCAGAAGCCGTTGGCCATGACCGTGCCCGAAGCCAGGCAGTGCGTCGAATTGTGTGCGAAAGCGGGCATCGCGCTGGCCGTCAACCAGAACATGCGCTACGATCAGTCGGTGCGGGCGCTCAAGGACATCCTGCAGCGCGGCTGGCTCGGCGAACCGGTGCTGGGCACCATCGACATGCGAGCGATCCCGCACTGGATGCCCTGGAGCGAAAAGCTGCATTCGCTCTCGACCTTCGTCATGAGCATCCATCACCTCGACACGTTTCGCTACTGGTTCGGCACGCCCGACCGCGTCCTGGCCAGCACGCGGACTGACCCGCGCACCCGCTTCCCGCACACCGACGGCATCAACCTCTACATCCTGGAATACGACACCGGCTGTCGGGCCTCGTCGTGGGATGACGTCTGGACCGGGCCGGCACGGGAAGGCGCCGAGAGCGACATCGGCAT
>JAGVLI010000299.1 GCA_020054355.1 Planctomycetales bacterium
CCAGCGCTCGCCTCCGGCTCGCGGCTAAACGGAGAACGCGGAAAATGTCCCATGAACCCGCCGCCCCTGTAGTCCTCGAACTCGCGCCCCTGCCGCGCGAGCAACTCGGCCCGTTCTTGCTGCTCGGCTTACCCAAGGACGCCGACCGCGAGCAGATCGAAGCGCACTGGGCCGAGCGCGTCAAGGCGGCGCGGAAGCATCAGATGCGCATCGCCCTGGAAGACGTCAACTGGGCCCGCGAGATCATCAACGACCCGGACCGCCGCTGCCGGGCCGAAGCAGGCAACCTCAACCTCGACCTCAGTGACGGCTCACTGGCCCGGCTGGCGCAGAGTTACGGACTGAGCGATCAGGCCGCGCCGCCCTGGAAGCCCTACGATGAGGAAAAGCCGCTGGCGGACTACACGCCGCCGACGCCGTTGCCCGACCTGGCCGAGATGCTCGACGGACTGAAGCTGCCCGAGTTGCCGTTGGAGCTGCCGGCCGTGGAATTGCTGCTGCAAAGTTATCTGCCGTCGTCCCTCGACCCCTGGGCCGTCAACCTCGATCCGGACCCGAAATCATGAATGACGAATCGCTCCCCGAATCGCCGCCGCTGCCGTCGAAGTCCGCCCCCAGCGAGGGCCGGACGGTGGCTTCCTCGTCGCTCTACCGCATGGCCGAGGAACTGATCTCGCTGCGCGAGATCACCAAGCGCCAGCTCAAGATGTTTGAGAAGACGCTGGGCACGGTGCGCGACGACATCTTCGGCAAGTTCAACAGCCACGTCGCCGACCAACAGCGGGCCTATCAGCAGCTCCGGGGCGAAATCCACGGCGAGAAGCGCGTCGGCCTGAATGTGCTGAACGAAATCCTCGACGTCTGCTTCGACCTGGAACGCATTGTCCGCGCAAAACCGCCAGCGGACGACAAGATTGCCGTGCAGCGCTGGATCGAATCGGTGGAAATCGAGTCGCGCAAGGTGCAGGAATCGGTCAAGCGGCACGGCATCCAGCCCTACGACGCGGTACTCGGCGAAGCCTACAATCCGGCGATCCACGAGCGCGTCGGCAGCCGCAGACAGGAAGGCATGGACGGCCTGCGCGTGGCGGAACAGGTCGAGCACGGCTTCGCCAGCCAGCAGCCGGAGTTCGTGCTGCGCCGCGCGAAGGTGATTGTGTCGGAATGACCCGGCGAGCGGCGGGCGTCAGCCCGCTGTTGGCACCGTCAGTGATTCGCTCGGTAAACAGCAGCGTGAAGGTCGCCGCTCAATTTTCGATGAAGGAAACACCATGCGCCCGGCGCAGTTCGCTCGCTTCCTAACGATCGCGGGCCAGGTGCTGTATTTCTGTGCGATGGCAGTGCTCGTTATTGATTTGTTCGCTCTCACTCCCAAGCAGAGAGATTTCGACCGACAAGCCGATCAAGCTTGGCAGGCAAATATAAGCGCTTGGAACCTCGCTCGTGAAAAACAAGCATTCACACCGGAGTTCGACAGGCAAATTGCCGAGTTGGAGCAATCCGCCGAGCGTGCCCGCGAGCAGGCCAGGGCGTACCGGGAATACACCTCGCGGGTCTCTGGTTTTGGAGTGCTGCTTCTGTTTGCAGGACTTGCGATGCTGGCTGCAGGCGAGATTACCCAGAAGCGTTGCAAGGGTTCGAGCGATCCTAGCCAAGCCGAGAGTGATCCGCAGGCCGTCGGAAGCAAGACTTGATGTCGCTTCAATCTCCAGCTCTGGGTCGAGCTGAGTCTCAAGGAGTTGCCCAATGGTTCGTCCCGCTTACTGGCCGCTGCTCCTTGTTATCGTTCTGACAATCGCTACTATCCGGTGGAATACTGCCCCTGCCGCTCCTGAACCCTTGCCCGCAAAGCCCTACGGCATCGACAAGCGCATCCCCTGGACCACTTCCAAAGTCGTCGGCTCGCCCGAACCTCCGCCGCCCTATCGCTCGCGTCGGACCTTCGCCGATCTGAAAGTCGTCAACCCGATTGCCGTCGCTCACGAGCCGGGCACGCAATCGCTGTTGCTGGTCCATCAGACCATCCCGTGGATCGGGCCGGGCCGCATCATCCGCGTGCCGGACGATGGCAAGGGCGGCAAGCCGGAAGTCTTGCTCACCATCGACCGCACCATTTACGGAGTCGCCTTCCATCCGGATTTCCGGAAGAACGGCTATCTCTACGTCGGCAGTAACGGTCCTTGCACCGCCGAGGACAAGGATATTCCCGGCCAGCGCTTCAAGCCCGAAGTCGCCAAGACCACGAGCGTTTCACGGTTCACCGTCAGCCGCCAGCCGCCGTTCGCCTGCGATCCGAAATCGGAAGTAGTCATCATCGCTTGGCCCTCGAACGGCCACAACGGCGGCGACCTGGCATTCGGCCGCGACGGGATGCTCTACATCTCCTCCGGCGACGGCACCTCCGATTCCGATACCGACATCGCGGGCCAGGACTTGACCCGCCTGCTCGCCAAAGTGCTGCGCATCGACGTGGACCGGGCGGCCGACGGCAAGAACTATGGCATCCCGCCCGACAATCCTTTTTTGAAGATGAAGGATGTGCGGCCGGAAACCTGGGCCTACGGCTTCCGCAATCCCTGGCGTTTGCACATCGATCCGAAGAGCGGCGACCTCTGGGTCGGCAACAACGGCCAGGATTTATGGGAGCAGGTCTATTTGGTGCAGAAGGGCGCGAACTACGGCTGGAGCCTCTTCGAGGGCAGTCAGCCGTTCTATCCGCAGCGCCAGGCGGGGCCGACGCCGATCTCGAAGCCGATCGTCGAGCATCATCACTCGGAGTTTCGCTCGCTCAGCGGCGGGGTGGTCTATCGCGGCAAGCGATTTCCGGAGTTGCAGGGCACCTACATCTACGGCGATTGGTCCACCGGCAAAATTTGGGGCGTACGCCACGACCAGGCCCGCGTCACCTGGCACCAGGAGCTGGCCGATACCACGCTGCAAATCACCGGCTTCGGACTCGATTCCCAGGGCGAATTGCTGATCGTCGATTACGGCGGCGGGCTTTATCAGCTCGAACGCGCGCCGAAAGAACTCGCCCCCGCGAAGTTCCCCACGCGCCTGAGCGAAACCGGCCTCTTCGCCTCGGTGAAGGACCATCGGCCCGAGCCGGCCTTGATTCCCTATTCCGTGAATGCCCCGCTCTGGTCCGACGGCGCGGACAAGGAACGCTTCCTCGCCATTCCGGGCGACGGCGTCATCGACTACACGGAGAATCGCGGCTGGAACTTTCCCGACGGCACCGTTTTGGTGAAGACCTTTTCGCTCCGGCTGCGCGCCAACGATCCGACTTCCAGACGACGACTCGAAACCAGGCTCTTAACTCGACAGCAAGGCGAGTGGGTCGGCTACACCTACATCTGGAACGCCGAGCAGAATGAAGCGAAGTTGCTGGGTTCCGCCGGGCAGGATCAGGACTTCACCATCGAAGACCCCCAGGCACCCGGCGGCAAGCGCACGCAGCGCTGGCACTATCCGAGCCGGGCGGAGTGCCTGGTCTGCCATAGCCGGGCCGCGAACTTCGTGCTGGGCCTGAGCGTGCTGCAAATGAACAAGGACCACGACTACGGCAAGACCACCGACAACCAGCTGCGCACCCTGGAACATCTCGGGCTTTTCCGCGTCAACTGGCTCGATCACTTCCGCGAGGTCAAGAAACAGAAACGAACGCTGGATGATTTCCTCCAGCAATTCCCCCAGGCGAAGCCCACAGCGCGGGTGGTGCGGAACGACCTGGGCAAGCTCGAAGAGGAACTGCGCGCTTCACCAAAGTTCACGACCGAGTTGGCGCGCCGGCCGGAGCAGCTGCCCAAGCTGGTCGATCCCACCGATGGCCGGGCGGACCTCCAGCAGCGGGCACGCTCGTATCTCCATGCGAACTGCGCGCAGTGCCATGTCACGGCGGGCGGCGGCAACGCGGCCATCGACCTGGAATATTCCACCGAGTGGCTAAAGACGAAGTTGCTCGGCGTGCCGCCCCGGCATCAGCATTTCGACATCCCCGAACCGCAGCTCATCAAGGCGGGCAACCCGGAACACTCGGTGCTGTATCAACGGTTGACGCGGCGCGGCCCCGGCCAAATGCCCCCGCTCGCGACCGGGGAAGTGGATCGCGAAGCATTGCGAATGCTGCAAGCCTGGATCAAGGAATTGAAGCCTGAATCCGCGAAGTGAGCGACTCACTACAATAGCGGGCATGGCCAACCAGTATTACTTGCAAACCCTGACCGAACGCCTGCTCGCGGGACTCGACCGACTGCCAGTCGGCCAGCGCACGCCGCACATCGCTTTCCTCCACAGGGCGCAGAATCCTGATGGCGGCTTCTCCGGACGGCAGGGCGGCTCCGACCTGTACTACACCGGCTTCGCGCTGCGCTCGCTGGCGGTGTTCGATGCCCTGACGCCGGAAATCGCCGAGCGGTGCGCGGGCTATCTGCGCGGCTGCCTGAATCAGCAAGCCGGCGTCGTCGATTTCTTCTCGCTGCTCTATTCCTGCATGCTGGTGCAGCTAGCCGGCGGGCCGGATGCCCTGGCGGCCAGTCCCGTCGACTGGCCCGAGCGCGTGGCCGACTTACTGGAGACTTTCCGCACGAACGATGGCGGCTACGGCAAGTTGCCCGGCAGCGCCTCGGGCAGCACCTATCATTCCTTTCTGGTGGCGCTCTGCTACGAAATGCTCGGCAAGCCGCTGCCGGGACCGGAAAAGCTGGCGGCGTTCGTGCAGTCGCGGCGACGCGAGGACGGCGGTTTCGTCGAGATCGCGCCGATGAAGCGCAGCGGCACCAACCCCACGGCGGCGGCAGTCGGCGTCCTGCAGATGCTGGAGGGCGCGGTCCCGGCGGAACAGTTGGCGACCCCGGAAATCGCCGACGGCGTCACGAGCTTCCTGCTGGAAATGCGCTCGGACGAAGGCGGCTTGCAGGCGAACGGCAGAATTCCGTTTGCGGACTTGCTGTCCACGTTCACCGGAGCCTGGACGCTGCACCGTCTGGAAAGCCTGGACCAACTCGACGCCGGTGAGGTCATGGCCTATGTGCGCGGCCTGGAACAGCCGGGCGGCGGCTTCCACGGGCATCTCGCGGACGAGGTCGTCGATGTTGAATACACTTTCTACGGACTCGGAACCCTGGCCTTGCTGATGTAGGGGTAAAGTAGCCCGCCGCTCCGCGGCGGATCGCGGCGCAGCCGCGGCTTTCCCGCCGGCAACAGGGGGTGCAATGAGTCGCGGAATATGGGTCTGGCTGGTTGTCCAAGAATAAACGACAGATTCAGGGCGCAGCGCGCGGCTGCGCCGCGTTCCGCCGCGGAGCGGCGGGCTACCATGTGAATCCCGCCATGTCATTGCACGTCGAACAGCTCGGCAAGGACTATCCCACGCGCGGCGGCACGTTGTCGGTGCTGCGCAATGTGGACTTGAAAATGGAACGCGGC
>JAGVLI010000535.1 GCA_020054355.1 Planctomycetales bacterium
GCCGCCGGCCAGCAGCACGAACTGCGTGCCGCTCCAGTGCGAGCGATCGACCGGGCCGCGCCCCTGCTCGCCCATGCCGATGACGATGGTTTCATCGAGCAAGCCGCGCTCGTCCATGTCTTCGAGCAACGCGGACATGCCGGTGTCCCATTCGGGGATCAGCTTGGGCTGGCCCCTGACGTTGTCTTCCCGG
Organism: Planctomycetales bacterium; assembly: GCA_020054355.1. Classification (GTDB taxonomy): domain Bacteria; phylum Planctomycetota; class Planctomycetia; order Gemmatales; family Gemmataceae; genus JAGVLI01. The sequence goes on from JAGVLI010000535.1 coordinate 194, forward strand.
CCGTGCCAATCCCAGTTCTGGTTATCGACGTGGACGAAGGGCACGCCGGCTTCGATCAGCCGCCGGCCGATGAGCATGGCCTGGTTCTGCTCCGCTCCGGAGATCAGGTGCTTCGACTTGCCGTAGCGGTCCAGCACTTTCGGGTCTTCCTTCGACAGGTCGAAGGCGGCGCGCAGCTTCGGCGAGCGCAGCATGTCGAAGGCTTTCTGCTGGTGCTGGTCCATCGCCTCGATCAGCGGTTCGAGGCGGTCGAGGGTGCGCAGCTTCTGGTCGAAGGTGCGGAGCAGGTTCGCCTGGCGGTCGAAGGCGCCCACGTCGAAGCTCGGCGCGGCCAGCATCTCGACCATGGCGTTCTTGCCGCTGCGGTCGGGCTGCAGGACGAGCGGCTCGTAGGCCGGCCCCATGAAGTTGTCGCCGACGCCGGGCACGCCATCGCCGCCCTTGGTGAAGTAATAGTTGAGCGCGACGTAATTGGGCACGTCGGCCGGCCCGCCCTTGAGCTTGCTGACGACCGAGCCCATCGTCGGGTAGGCGACGGTGCTGGGCGTGCGCGGGTTGCCGGTAAGCAGGTAGCCGAGGGCGGAATGCTGCCAGTGCAGCGCGCCGGGCCACATCGAGCGCAGCACGGTGTACTTGTCGGCGATGCGCGCCATCTTCGGCATCAGCTCGCTGACCTGCAGGCCGGGCAGCTTCGACTGGATCGGCTTGAAGATCGGCCGCGACAGCTCCTTCTTCGAGTCGGGCTTCAGGTCGAACATGTCGATTTGCGACGGCCCGCCGTACATCCACACGAGCAGCACCTGCTTGGCCTTCGGCTTCCGGCCGTCCGTCGCGCCCTGCGCCAGGCCTTTGAAGAGCTGCGGCACGGTCAGGCCGAAGAAGGTGGCGCCGCCGGCTTTCAGGAAGCTCCGGCGATTGTACTGATGGTAACCTTGGCAGCCGGGCTTCATGGGTAGGCTCCTTGCTGGGGGGTTCGCGACGCTTCGCAGAAGCGTTGGCGGAGTGCCTTTAGTAGTTCAGTTGAAACTCGCGCGTGTTGACCAGTCCCCAGAGCACATCTTCCAGTCCTTTGCGCAGGTTGGCGCTGGTCTTCAGATGTTCCAGGCTGGCTTTCGCCTCCTCCGCGCTGGGCAGGCGGGCTAGCGCCCAGAGGAAGAGTTCCTCGATCCGTTGCTGATTGGTCAGCTTGGCGTCGCCGGCCAGCTGGGCGACGCGGCCCTTCTCGGCGGCGATCTTCTGGCGAATCTCCGGGTGGTTGGCCAGGAAGAACAACTGCGGCAGCGTCGGGTCGCGGTTCTGCTCGCAGTCGCACTGGACGGTCGGCCGACGCAGCTGCCGGCCCATGATCAGGTAACGGAAGGGGTCGTTGATCTGCTGGTAGGCAAAGGTGTCCACCATGACCCCGGCCACGAGGACGGCCTTTTCGCCTTCGCGGAACAGCCAGGAGGCGTTGAACTTCTCCTGCACACCCGCCGCAGTGTTGAGGTTGTCGAGGATGACTTCGCCGGGCAATCGGCGCAGCGTGAAGCGGGCATAGTTGCGGCGATCCAGTCCGCTTGGCCCCTCGACCTGGTGGTCCTGCTGATAGGTCCGGCTGCGCAGGATGGTGCGATGCAGCCATTTGAGGTCGTAGCCGTTCTTGACGAAGCCCTGGCAGAGTTCATCCAGCAGCCGGGGGTGCGACGGCGGGTTCAGCGGCGACAGGTTGTCCGCCGGATCGATCAGGCCGCGCCCCTGGTAATGCGCCCAGACCCGGTTGACGATGGCGCGGGCGAAGAACGGATTGTCGGGACGGCGGAGCCACTGCATCACCACCGCGCGCCGGTCCTGGCCTTCGGTCAAGACGGTCGGAGCTGTCTCGCCGAGCAAGCGCAATGCCTGGGAAGTCTGCGTTCCCAGCGTGTTCCGCATGCTGGCGAAGCCGACGGGCCCGCTGGTCAGCGGGGCGACTTCGGCCTGCAAGGGAGCCTGGGTGGCCGCGATCTTCGCTTGCAACTCGGCGGCCTTCTTCTTGTCGGCCGCATCCTTCGAGGGGGCTAGCTTCTTCGCTTCCTCGCTCCACGCCTGAATATCGGGCTTGATGCGCTCGGCGTAGGCTTGCACCTCCGGGCTGTTCTTCCGCGCGCCGCCGGCGGTATTCATCGCCGTGAAGAAGTTGGCGAAGCTGAGCAGGTCGTCCTGCTGCCAGACGTCGTAGGGATGGCGGTGGCACTGGGTGCATTGCAAGCGCAGTCCCAGGAAGGCGTGGGCGAACTGCATGGCCCCGCTGACACCGGTGGCGCCGTCGCGCTCCCAGTAGAGGTCGAGCGTCTTGCGCTGGTTGTAGACGCCCAGCAGCGGTTCGCCGAGCGGCTTCGGCTTGTCCTTCTTCGCGGTCAACTCCTCCTGGAGCGCCTTGCGCTCGTCGAGCCATTCCTCGACGGGCCGTCCTTCCAGGCTGCCGGAAACGAAGATGCGCTCGACCAGCCGATCGTAGGGCACGTTCTCGCGGAGGCGGGCGCGGAGCCATTCGTAGAAGCGGATGCGCAGCACCTGCCCTTGCAGGATGTTGTTGTTGCCCTCGTTGCCGCGCTCGACGGGCTTGATGAGGTCGGAGAACTGCAAGGCCCAGACCTCGGCATGGCCGGCGCGGTCCAGCACCTCGTCGATCTTCTTGTTGCGCTTGTCGGGGTCCTTGTCCGCCAGGAAGGCACGCACTTCTTCCGGAGGGGGCAAGGCCCAGGTCACGTCGAGGCAGAGCCGGCGCAGGAAGGTCGTGTCGTCGCAGAGCGCGGCCGGCGGCAGGTCCAGCGCCCGCAGCTTGTCGAGGATATGGCCGTCGATGAAGTTGTGCGCTTTGACTTCGGGAAAGGCTTGCCGGACCTCGGCGGGAGCCACCACCACGGCAGCCAGGATCGGCTCGGAGCCGTAGCGCACCACCGCTGCGGTATCGCCGACGCCGCGCGCGTGGACCACTCCGGCCTGATCGACCGAGGCGACGGTTTCGTCGTGTACTTCAAAACGGCACAGGTGGGTGACGTCGGCGGTCGAACCGTCGGTATAGCTGGCCGTCACCCGCAGCTTGCCGGTCTGGCCGGGCTTGAGGATTTGCTCCGCCGGGCTGACCGCTAGGCCGGCGAGCCGGGTCTTCGTCAGGTCGTCGAGCTTGGCGCCGGCGGCGATCCAATCGTGCAGCACCCGGTAATCGCGGCTGCCGACCTCGGTCCGTTTGCCGCC
>JAGVLI010000529.1 GCA_020054355.1 Planctomycetales bacterium
CAGTCGCAGCTACCGGTGGGTGATGGTAGTTGCTGTACGGCTTGGCGCGCCCGCTGCTGGTCGTGCGTCAACTCGCCGAGCAACGGTCGCGGCTGCTGCCGGGCTTGCCAGACCGTGACGCCGTCGCCTGGCTGCAACTCGTCGAGCAGTTGCAGTGCCAGGCGCTGGGCGCTGGCCTGGGTGGTGGACGGCTCGTCGCGGCATTCGATGCTGGCCGAGCCATCGATGAGGATGGCCAGGTCGCGGCTTGGACGTTCGCCGAGCTTGGCGCCCAGGGAACCGACCAACTCGCCCGCGACGAACGGCGCGGCCAGCGCCAGCACCATGACGGCGATGAGCAGCATCCGCAACGCCATGAGCAGCAACTGTTCGAGCTGAAAGCGGCGACGGGTGGTTTCGCCGATGCGCAGAAACCGCATCGCGCCCCAGTCCACCACTTCGTAGCGGCGGCGGTTGAGCAGATGGATCAAGGGCGGCAGCACGGCCGCCCCCAGTCCCAGCAGCATCAAGGCGTTCAGCAGTCCAAAGGACATCACTCGTCTCGCGATTCGATCAACGCCGGGTTTGCCGTTTCGTCAGGTAGACGCCCAATGCCCGTTCCACCGGCTCGTCGGTGCGCATGGGGTGATAGTCGATCTGCATGCGTCCCGTCTGGCGGCGCAGCTCCATCTGGAACTCCGCGAAGTTCTTCAGATACTCCTTCCGCAATTGCCGGGGATCGACCAGCAGCTTCTGACCGGGCGCTTCCAGGTCGCGGAACTGAGTCCACTTCTGAAAGGGGAATTCGACTTCTTCCGGGGCCAGGACGTGAAACAGGATGACCTCGTGCCGTCGATGCCGGAAGTGGCGCAGCGCCCGGAACAACGCGGGCAGCTCGTCGAAGCAGTCGGAGAGGATGACCACCAGGCCGCGTTGCCGCATCTGGGTGGCCAGCTGATGCCACAGCGGCGCCAGGCTGGTTTCGCCGCCGGGCTGGGTCTGGTCCAGGGCGTTGACGATGCGCAGCAAGTGCTTCGACGTGGACCGCGGCGCGATCAGCTGCCGGGGCTGATGATCGTGGACCGCCAGGCCCACGGCATCGCGCTGGTGGAGCATGAGGTACGCGAGCGAAGCTGCCACGTACTGCGCGTACTGGAACTTGCTGGGGTGCCGGCCGCGATACGCCATGCTGCCGCTGGCGTCCACCAGCAAGTACGCCTTGAGGTTGGTTTCCTCCTCGTACTCCTTGACGTAGTGACGATCCGTCTTGCCCCAGACCCGCCAGTCGATGTGGCGAATCTCGTCGCCCGGATAGTATTGCCGATGCTCGGCGAACTCGGCGCTAAAACCCTTGTACGGACTCTTGTGGACGCCGGCCAGAAAGCCCTCGACGATGCCGCGAGCGATCATCGTCAATCGGCCATATTTCGCCAGGGAGGTTGGATCGAATTGCATGCGATCTCGGCGTCTCTCCGTGCGATGCGCGCATCAGGCATCGACTGGTTGGCTCTTGCGTTTCTTGATTTCCTCGGCGAGCCAGGTAAGCGCATCGAGCAAACGCTCGATCCCTTGCTCGTTGTCGTCGCTGGCAACCTCGATATAGGCACTGATGCGCTCGCCAACCTGACGAGGACCGGCCCATTCGCCGATGGTGACGCTGCCGTCGTCGGTGGTCTCGAACACCCCGCGTCCGCCGCCGGCATATTCCTTCACTACAACACGCATGGGATAGCCTCCTAGCCTTTCAGCACACGCTGCAAGCCCGTGAATACGGTCAAGGTCTGAGGATAACGGCAGATCCAAATCTCTTCTTCCGCCGACGCGATCTTGGCCGAAATTTCCTTGCCCAGATCGTGGACGATTGCCTGGACGAATGCCGCGGGCCGTTCGGAAGTTCGGATCAGCATGAGCCGAATCACCAGAGTCCGTTGCTCCCAGAGTCGTTCGCCGTGAAAGACCCCGTCCACTTCATAGATGGAAAACCCGTCCAGGACCATGCCGCCCAAACGATTGGTCACTTTCTCCCTCAGAAACTGATACAGCTCGGAGAGAAACTCGATACTCTTCGGGAGATAAATCTCCACGCAATCGATCTGCTTGTGTTCGCCCAGGGGCTGTTCGACGATCCGCAGCATGGAACCCGACACGATACACCTCGGAAAAGTCCTGCCGGACTGAAGCGCTGAAACCTATTGTATCCATCCATCATCAGGCGCGCTTCACCTTCGCCGCCGCCGTCTGCTGCGGCAGCGGCACGGTCTGCAGCAGGCGCGTCACGATGTCGTCGGCGGTCACGCCTTCGGCGTCGGCGTTGAAGGTCGTCACCAGCCGATGCCGTAACACCGGATGGGCCACTGCCTGGATGTCCTCGGTGGTCACGTGCAGCCGGCCCTGAATGATGGCGCGGGCCTTGCCGCCCAGGATCAGATATTGCGCGGCGCGCGGCCCCGCGCCCCAGGCCACCAATTCCGGAATGAACTTCGGCACGCCCGCGTCGCGCGGTCGGGTGGCCCGCACCAGGTCCGCCGCGTACTCGAAGACGTGGTCCGCCGCCACCACCTGGCGAACCATCTCTTGCAGCTTCAGGATTTGCTCGCCCGTCAGCAAGGGTTTCAGCTCCGGCCGATAAGTGCTGGTCGTCTGCTTCATGATCTGCACTTCCTCGGCCCGGCTGGGATAGCCGACGATGATGTTGAACATGAAGCGGTCGAGCTGGGCTTCGGGCAGCGGATAGGTGCCTTCCTGCTCGATCGGGTTCTGCGTGGCCAGCACGAAGAAGGGCTGCGGCAGCTGAAACGTATGCGTGCCGGCGGTGACGTGGTGCTCCTGCATGGCTTCCAGGAGCGCGGCCTGGGTCTTGGGCGGCGTGCGGTTGATCTCGTCGGCCAGCACCATGTTGGCGAAAACCGGACCGGGCAGAAAGACGAACTTGCGCCTGCCGGTCTGCGGATCGTCTTGCAGGATGTCGGTGCCGGTGATGTCCGAGGGCATCAGGTCCGGAGTGAACTGGATGCGCTTGAAGCTCAGTTGCAGGACCTTGGCCAGCGTGCTGACGAGCAGCGTCTTGGCCAACCCCGGCACGCCGACGAGCAGGCAATGGCCCCGGCTGAAGAGCGCCATTAGCAGCTGTTCGATCACCTGCTGCTGGCCGACGATGGCCTTGCCGATCTGCGCCGTCATCTGCTGATAGGCGGCCGCCAGTTCCTGAACGGCCCGGGCTTCGGGAGCAGGCGGTTCGGCGGACATGAATGACCCAGCTTTTGATCGATCGTTTCGCGCGGAACCGTCCCACTCGAAATGATGAATCGGAAAGTTGTTGCTCGCCGGTTCAGTGGGCGGCGCGATCGGGCCAATCAGGGCACGGAGAACGTCCGCACCCGCCAGCCCTCGTCTTCCTTGCTCAGTTCCAGGCTGAAGCTCACCCCGCCGTTCTCGCCCCCGTAAGCCTTGCCCTTGTACTTCTTGATGCCGCTGTCGGTCTGCCCGGTCGTGCTGTAGTTCAGGCTCAGGTGGCCGATGAAGGCGTTGTTCTTGCGGATGAACTCATTGAAATCGTTCTGGCTCATCTGCCCCTGGAAGCTGACCGAGGTGCGCATATAGGCGTCCTCGAACTGGCTCTCGGCCAGTTCCTTGAAAAAGGCCCGCACGACCTGATCCGGATTGAGCATGGCGGCGCCTTCGCCGGTCGGGAACGTCTGGTTGGGCCGTTTGGTGCGGGTGGTGCGCGTGACGTCGTCCCGCCCGCCGATGAAGTAGGTAAGGCCCCAGCCGAATAGGCCGAGGCAGACCACCACGATCATGCCCGCTCCGGCGAGCAGGATGTAAATGGTCTTGTCGGAACCGCTCTTGGGAACTGTGCTCATGGCTCACCTCGGGCCAACCATGCGACGCGCCGGCTCGTGCGCAAAAACACGCGCCGGCCTGATCTTGTGGATCAATCTTGGGAAAGCTTGGCTGGAGTGATTATCGCCCAGCGCCCGGTCGAAAGGCAAGTCCCGGCTCGAGATTCCGGACGGTCAGGGCACGGAGCAACGGCTAATCTGCCGTTCGCCCGCGGCGGTGCAAGTGACTTCCACGGTCATCTTCGTCTGCTGGTTGTCCTGGTCCGTCCAGGTGACGACAAAGGTCTGTTTGGTGTCGGTCCCCCAGCCGCTCGGCTCGAGGCTGTAGCTCAGGTCGTCGCGCTGCCGCAGCAGCGGGACGGCATCCCACATCTGGCGGAGCGCTTGCGGACTGGTCGTCCGACGATACTCCGGCGTGGTGCGGGCATACGCCCGCTCGTACTGAGCATCGAGCAGCAGAGAAGCGAATTCATCGGCGCTGAACTTGGCTTCTAGCTGGGTCATCCGGGCGCTGCCTGGAACGTCGGTCGAGCTGATGCTCATGGCCACGGTCTGGAACAGCGCGCTGGAATTCCGGCCCAGCAATTGAACGGCCGTCAGGCAAACGACGATGATGAGCGCCGGGGCGATGCACAGCAGCACCACGCCGCCGGTGACGCCCAGGACGACGTAGAGGGCGGTGTTGTCGGCTTTCGGCGGAAACGGTTCGGCGGTGCTCATGAGGTTTGCTCGTGGGGAAATAGCAAGAGTTGACCAGAATGCGATTATGCTCCGGCAGCGGCCTGGAGGCAAGCGCGGAGTTGCGTGCGCGCCGAACCGCTGCGAGACTCTTGGAGTCGTACCGCTTTCCCACTACCATTTCCCTGTCGGTTGAACGTCGCATTCCTGGTGAGGGACCATCCATGTCGAGCGAAGCTCAACCCCAATCCACGGCTGCCCCAGCGCCGGCCTGGCCGGTACTGTCGCCGCACGAGCGCCGGGTGCTCGGCGTGCTGGTCGAAAAGGCCAAGACCACGCCGGAATCCTATCCGCTCAGCCTCAACGCCCTGACCACCGGCTGCAACCAGAAATCGAACCGCGAGCCGCAGCTCAACCTGTCGGATGATGACGTGGAAGAGGCCCTGGCCAGCTGCCAGAAGCGAGGGCTGGTCATGAAGATCACGGGCAGCCGGGTCGATCGCTGGCGGCACTTGCTCTACGAAGCCTGGCGCGTCGAGAAGGTGGACATGGCCGTGCTGACCGAGTTGATGCTGCGCGGCCCGCAAACCGAGGGCGAACTGCGTGGCCGGGCCAGCCGCATGGAGCCGATTCCCGACCTCGACGCCCTGCGTCCCGTGCTGCAACGCATGGCCGAGCGCAAGCTGATCGTCTGGCTCGGCGAGGAAGGGCGGCGCGGCTCGACGTTGAC
>JAGVLI010000206.1 GCA_020054355.1 Planctomycetales bacterium
ACGCTTCGTAGAAGCGTTGAGTCGTTCAACGCTTCTACGAAGCGTCGCGAACCGATTAGTGATTCAATAGAAATTCGCGCGTGTTCAGCAGGCCCCAGAGGATGCCTTGCACGCCTAGCAGCGGTGATTTCGCGTCTTTCAGGTATTTCTCGCACGCCTGCCGCTCCGCGTCGGTCGGTAAGCGGCTGAGCATGGTTAAGTACAACTCTTCGATGCGTTGTTGGTCTTCCGGCAACTCCTTCGCAATCCGCGCCGCGCGGCCCTGCGGGTCGGCGATCTTCTCCCAGACGCGCGGATGGTTGGCCAGGCTGAGCACCTGCAACATGGTGGCACTGGTGTCGCGCTCGCAGTCGCACTGCACCGCCGCGTTGCGGGCCGGCTTGCCGAAGGCATCCAGCATGAAGTAGACGAAAGCATTCGTCGGTGCATCGCCGCCCGCCCTACCCTTGGGCGGATAGGGCATCTCGACCGCTTTCAGGTTCGCCGGCCAGTGGTAGCGCTCCATGCCCAGCTTCTCGCTGGCGCCGGTCGCCTGGTTCAGCGCGTCGATTAGCACCTCGGCAGGCAGCCGGCGGTAGTAGAAGTAAGCGTAGTTCGCCCGATCCAGCTCGTTGGCCGGCGTCGCCGTGCTGCCGCGTTGATAGGCGCCGCTCTGCAGGATGGCGCGGTGCAGCCATTTCAGGTCGTACTTGCTGGCGATGAAGCCATCGGCCAGTTCCTGGAGCAGTTCGGGGTGCGTGGCCGGGTTGAACGGCGACAGGTTGTCCGGTGGCTCGACGATGCCTCGGCCGAAGTAGTGCGCCCAGACGCGGTTGACCAGCGCGCGGGCGAAGTATGGGTTGTCCGGCCGGCGCAGCCAGGCCATGACCGTGGCGCGCGGGTCCTGATCGGCGGGAATCTCGACCGCCTGCTTCTCGCCCGGCAAGCGAAACTGCTTCGAGGTCTGCGTGCCCAGCGGACTGCTGACGCTGGCCAACGGCACGTCCTTGGTCAGCAGGTGGACTTCATGGTGCAGCAACCGACTGGAGACGCTGGGCAGCGCCTTGTTGCGCCGCTCCAGCGCGCCGACCCGCGCTCGCACGTCATCGAGTCGCTGTTTCGCGGTGGGGTCGTTTTTCGCTTCCTTGAATTCGGCTTCGGCCTGCTTGAGCGCCCCTTCGCGCAGCTGCTTGATCTCCTCGCCGAGTTTCTTGCTTTCCGCTTCGTAGGACTTCCCCAGCGCGGCCAACTCGGGGAACTTCTTGGCGTTGTCATTCTTGCTGCCCACCGGCCGCACGCGCATGAAGAAGTTGGCGAAGCTGAGCAGGTCGTCCTGCTGCCAGACGTCGGCGGGATGGCGATGGCACTGGGCGCATTCGAGCCGCAAGCCCAGGAAGGCATGGGACACTTGCAGAGCGGCATTGACGCCGTGGGCGTGGTTGCGCTGCCAGTAGAGATCGAGCGTCTTGCGGGACTTGTAAATGTCCAGATCGGTGCGGTTCGGCGCATAGCCTTCCTGCACGGCAAGGACTTCCTGGGCGTACTCCTCCAGCGATCGGCCTTCCCGGCTGGTGGCGGTCAGGATGCGTTCGACGAATTGATCGTAAGGCGTGTTCTCTTCCAGCCGGGCGCGGACCCACGCCTGGAAGCGCGGCGCATCCTGCTCGGTGGCGATGTGAACACCGAATTCGCCCCAGTCGTTAGCTTTGAGCAGATCGCAGAACTTCAGCGTCCACAGGGCGGCATGGCTGGGGCGGGCCAGCAATTCGTCGATCTTTTTGATGCGCTTGATGGGATCGGCATCGGCCAGGAACATCCGCGCTTCGCTGGCGCTCGGCAACTCGCCGGTGACATCGAGGCAGGCCCGGCGCAGGAACGTGGCATCGTTGGCGGAAGGCGCGGGCGGCACGTTGAGCCGACGCAGCTTGGCCAGAATGTGCCGGTCGATGAAATTTTCGGGCAGGACTTCGGGAAAGGCGCTGTCGTCGGGGCGCGGCACCAGCACCTGGGCCAGCGCCGGCACGGCCCGATAGCGGATCAGCAAGGCGGTGCCGCCGACGCTGCGAGCAGCTACCTGGCCCGTGGCGTCCACGGCAGCCACGCTCGGATCGATCGACTCGAAGGAGCAAAGGGCAGTGACATCCTCACTGGAACCATCGGCGAACTGGGCGGCGACGCGCAAGCGATAGGTCTCGCCCGGCTTGACGATCTTTTCCGCCGGCGCGACGCGCAACTCGCGGACGTTGGAGGCTTCGAGCGCATCCACCGGAGCGCCGGCGGTCAGCCAGCGATGCAGCAGGTCGTACTCCGGACTGCCGACTTCCATGCGCTTGCCGCCCTGGTGGGCCGCCTGGCCGGTCGCCTTCAGCAAGAGCAGGCTGTTGGCCGGGTCATTTCGGTTCAACCGCCGGCCGCCGTCGCCTTGCAGCAAGTGGGCGTAATCCTTGGCTGGGTCGGCCCCGAACAGCGACAGCTTGAAGCCGTTTTGGCCCTGTACCGCGCCGTGGCACGTCCCGCCGTTGCAGCCCAACCGGCTGAACACCGCTTGCACATGACGGCTGTAGAGAGTGGTTTCGGCTTCCGCGGCACAGCCGATGTCCGCGGCGAGCAGGAGGCACAGAATGCCGAGTAAGCTACGCATCATGGATCGGTTTCCTGGCACGGATTGCCCGTGGGTCACGATTCCAATCGTGACAGCACGCGAAGGTTGTCACGACTGGAATCGTGACCCACGAACCTTGCAGCTGACAGGCTGTGGAAGTAGTCACGATTGGAATCGTGACCCACGGAAATTACAGCAACTCGGTGACGGGGTCGCGGTCGTCGAGGATGTACATCGGTCGCCCGGTGCCGTTCGGGAAGGTCTGGCCGGGGTCGATGCCCAGCGCGCGGTAGATCGTGCTGTAGACCTGCGGCAGCGAGTAGGGCCGATCCTTGATGCGCTCGGCGCGCGAGTCCGTGGCGCCGATCATCTGCCCCATCTTCAGGCCGCCGCCGGTCACCAGGACGGACATCACCGAGCTGTGATGATCGCGGCCGGCTTCCTTGTTGATGCGCGGGGTGCGGCCGAACTCGCCGCAGGCCACGGTCATCACGTCGTCTTGCAGACCGCGGTCGTGCAAGTCCTGGATCAGGTTCGTCAGCGCCCGGTCGAGCGGCGGCATGGCCTTCTTCAAGGTGTTGAAGTTGTCCGAGTGTGTGTCCCAGATGCTGCCGCCCAGGCAGAGCGTCACGCAGCCGACGCCCGCTTCCACCAGGCGGCGGGCGGTCAGGAAGCCCTCGATCCCCTTGTAGCGGTCGCGGTTCGCCTGTGGCTCCCGCGCCAGGTCCAGGGCGTTGCGCACCGCGCCGGAAGCGATCATGTCGAAGGCGCGAGTGGTATGCGCGTCCAGCGCGTCCATGCTGCCGCTGGCGTCGATGTCGCGGCGCAGCGTGTCGAAATTCGAGAGCAGTTGCTTGCGGTCGTCGAGCCGGGGGGCTTCAATGCCCTTCGCCAGACGCAAGTTTTCGATGCCGGGACCAGTGGGAGTGAAGGGATTGTGGGCCACGCCCAGGTAGCCGGCTTCCAGGGCCGGGGTGATGCCGCGCAGGCTGACGTAGGGCGGCACGTCCGCGTTGCTGCCGCCGCGCGTCTTCGAGATCACCGAGCCGATGGATGGATGATGCTCGCGCTTGTTGGCTTCATCGCTGTAGCCGGTGCTGACGCCCCAGTCGGAATGGCCGCTGTCCACCGGGCGGACCGAGCGAATCACCGCCAGCTTGTCGAACATTTTCGCTTGCAGCGGATAATGCTCGCTGATGTGGATGCCGGGAATGTTGGTCGAGATCGGCTTGAACTCGCCGCGAATCTCGGCGGGCGCTTCGGGCTTGAGATCGTAGGTATCCTGCTGGGAAGGGCCGCCGCATTGCCAGACCATGATGACCGATTTCGTCCGGCTTGCCTTGCCGCTTGCGGCTTCGCAACGCAGCATGTCGGCCAGGGTCAACCCCGCCCCGAAGGCCCCGATCTTGAGGAAGTTGCGGCGGGTGATGCTATCGCACATCGTGTGCTTGTTGCCGAAAAGAGTCAGCATGAACGTATCCCCCAGTCAGGAAAGACCGACGGCCTGCTGAAGATGCAGGTTGGTCTTTCGGTCCGTCAGGTCGGCGGGCGCGCAGTTCTGGGAGAATAGTTCCCGGTGGGTCCGAGCGCGGGGGAAAGAAAATTGCGATTGGAGAAAAATGAACGTGGGAACAGTCCGGGGACAGGCGGTCAGAGTTTGGCCAAGCAGGTAGGTGCCGCGAGCCGTGTCACCGGACACCGAGTTTGTCGTGGAAATCCGGACACCGAGTTGGTCGCGGAAATCCGGACACCGAGTTGGTCACT
>JAGVLI010000864.1 GCA_020054355.1 Planctomycetales bacterium
ATACCTCGGCCAGCATGGACGCCCGCGAAGGCGCGAAGACCCGCCTGGAGCAGGTCCGCGCCGCAGCGCTCGCCGTGCTCGACAACTTGCCGGCGCACTCCACGGTCCAGGTGATTACTTGCTCGGACCGCGCTGCCTTGCTCGGTCCCCGCGCCCCCTCGAACCTCGATCAGGGCCGGCAGCTCATTGATGGCCTGCAAGTCAGCCATCAGGCCACCGACTTGCTGCCCGGCGTCAAGGAATCGGCCGGGGCGCTGGCGCGCGGCCATTCGCCCAACAAGGAACTTTACGTCTTCAGCGACATGCAGAAGCTGGGCTGGGATCAGCACGGCCAGGAGCTGAAGGACGAGCTGGAAAAGATCGGTAAGACCGCGACGCTCTACCTGGTGCGCGCCGGCACGCGCACGCCGCGCAACGTGGCCATCGTCGATATCGTCCCGCAGTCCGGCATCCCGCATACCGGCGCGCGGGCCGGTTTCGCCGTGCTGGTGCGCAACGGCGGCAGCGAGCCGATCCGCAATCTGCGCGTCTCGCTCACCGTGGACGGCAACACCAAGGAAAAAGAAACCCAGCCGATCAACGAGCTTCCCGGCGGCGAAACTCGCCCCATCGCCCTGTCCGTTAAACTTGACAAGGTCGGCCTGCGCATCCTCAGCGCCCAGGTGGAAGCCGACGAACTCGACGCCGACAACCGCTTCGATCAGGTGCTGTTCGTCCGCGATCAGGTGCGCGTGCTGGTGGTCGATGGCTCGCCCAACGAGCAGAAGCCGGAACGCGGGGCCAGCTTTTTCCTGATGCACACGCTGGCACCGATCAGCAACTACCACGTCTATCCGCGCGTGCTGCCCGCCGGCCAGGCCGCCGCGGCGCAGCTGGCGAATCAGGACATTTGCGTGCTGGCGGATGTTTCCCTCGAATCCGGGGCCGAACGCCGGGCGGACAGCGTGCCGGGCGACTTCGTCCGTCAGCTCTCCGAATGGGTCAAGCGCGGCCACGGCCTGATCGTCTTCGGCGGCGACAACGTCAATCCCAAGACTTACAACCGGGTGATGCACGACCGCTACAAGCTCCTGCCGCTGCCTCTGGCCGAACCATTAACCATCCCGGCGGACAAGCCGCTGCACCTGAATCGCCAGAGCGTCGAATCGCCGTTCTTCAAGGAGATCCGCGACAACGAGGACTACCGGGGCCTCAATCGCGTGGTCATCAAGAAAGCCTTGGGCGTCGTCGAAGCCGCGCCGGCCAAGGATGCCAAGGAGAGCGACACCGCCGCCAACGTGCTGCTCCGCTATAGCAACGGCAAGCCGGCGCTGGTCAGCCGCAAGGTCGGCGCGGGCGAAGTGCTGCTCTTCACCACGGCCGGGCATCCGGTCTGGAACGAAACCGGCGACATCAGCTGGACCGATTGGCCGGTGAGCCAGACCTTCTTGCCGGTCATGGACATGGCCCTGAACCACCTGCTGCACGGTCAGACGCAGAACCACAATGGACCATCGGGTGAACCGCTGCGCTGGTCGCCTGACGAAAAGGACGGCGGCCGGGCCTTCGCCGTGCTGCAACCCGATGGTCGGCGCGTGCGTCTTGGTCTGCCTACTACCGAGAAGGGGCGGCCCGTGCTCAGCGTGTCGGACACCGCTCGCGCCGGCATCTATCGCATCGTGCCGGCCGATGAATCCAGCGAAGCCGCCAAGGACAAGACCGTGCCCGGCGTGCCTTTCGCGGTGACTTGCGATACCAAGGAAACCGAGAACCTCGACGCCCTGACCAACGCCGAACTGGATCGCAAGCTGGGCATTCCGGTGATCCACCTGACGGCCGGCGACGATGCCAGCGCTTTTTCGGGCGGCGAACGGCTCAAGCGGGAATGGACCATGTGGTTGCTGGCCGCCGTGCTGGCCTTCGTCCTGGTGGAAACCGTGCTGGCCTGGATCTGCGGCCGGGCGTGGTAAGGCCGCTTGCGGCTTCGCAGTCAGCGCTCGCCTTCGGCTCGCGGCTAAACGAGGACGCTCGCGGCTCAACGACTTACGAGACCACCATGAATTTCGTCAATAAGCTGCTCTCGGTCGATGCGCCTCCGGACAGCACGCTGCAAGCGGCCGACCTGAGCCTGCGCGGCTTGTTCCCCTGGTGGGCCGCGCTCTTGCTGCTCGTGCTGGCCCTGGCCGGGACGGCGTACTTCTACGTTCGGGAACAAGCCCCGCTCAGCGGGTTTCGCCGCGGGTTGCTGATCTGTCTGCGCACCTTCGTGATTGCCTTCGTGCTGCTGCTGTTGCTCCGGCCCGTCCTGGTCGCCGAGTATCGCGGGGAACGGCCCCAGGGCGTCGTGTTGCTGCTCGACAATTCGCAAAGCATGAAGTTGCAGGACCGGCGGGTGTCGGAGGTGGACCGCTTCCGCGTCGCGCTCGCCAAGGGGGCTGTTCCCTTCAATACCACCTTCGACGACTTCAAGGCTGGCAAGAAGAAGGCCGGCGATTTCCCCGCCCGCCCCGAACGCGCCGAACTGGTCCGCGCCATCCTGCAGAACTCCGACCTGAAGCTGCTCGACGGCCTGAAAAAGCACGGCCCGACCCGGCTCTACACCTTTGGCCAGCAGCTGCGCCGCGTGGCGGACGACGCTCCGGACAAGGCCGGGCAGTCCCTGCTCGACGCCTTCACCGTCGGCGAATCGCAGACCGGCCTGGCCGATGCCATCAATGAAATCCTGCTGGCCAAGGACGGCGACCTGCCAGGCGCCATCGTCATCATGAGCGACGGCCGGGACAACGCCAGCAAGCTGCCGTTGGACGAAGTCGCCGTCGAGTGCGCCCGGTTGAAAGTACCGCTCTACATCTACGGCGTCGGCTCGTCCGAGGGCGGCAGCCTGCAATTCAAGGACGTGCTGCTGCCCGATACGATCTTCTACGAAGACAACGTGACGGTGCCCGTGCGCTGGCGCAGCCGGGGCATCCGCCAGGGCACCGCCGTCATCACGCTCAAGATGGGCGACCGCGTCGTGGCCCAGAAGGAAGTGCCGGTCAAGGAAGGCGAGGATTTCCGCGAAGTCCTCGGCTTTACCCCGCAGAAGCGCGGCACCGAGCGTGAAGAGAAGACCGACTTGACGGCCACCATCGAGCTGAAAGGCAACGCCGACTACAAGGACGAGTTCAAGAAGCCGTTGCAGGTCATCGACCGCAAGGTCAAGGTGCTGGTGGTGGAGAACACGCCGCGCTGGGAGTTCAAGTTCCTGCAGCCGGCGTTGCTGCGCGACCGGCGCGTGGAAGCCAGCTTCGTGCTGCTTTCCGGCGACCCGAAGCTGATGCAAGCCGGCCCGCCGTTCCTGAGTGCCTTCCCGCCGCGCGACAAGCTGTTCGCCTACGACCTCATCATCATCGGCGACGTGCCCGCCAGCTACCTCGACACGGAGCGCTTGAATGCCATTCAAGACTTCGTCAAGGAAGGCGGCGGGCTGGTGATGATCGCCGGGCGGAACCACGCCCCGGCGGGCTACATCAATTCGCCGCTGGCCGAGGTGCTGCCCGTCGAATTCCTGCCGTCCAAGCTGGCCATCGATCCGGACTCCCGGCCGCAGCAATTTCAGCCGACGCTGACCAGCGCCGGCGAGCGCTCCGACATGCTGGCCCTGGCCGATACGCTCGAGGACAATCTGAAAACCTGGAAAACCCTGCCCGGCTGGCACTGGTACTATCCCGTGACGAAGCTCCGGCCCGGCGCGGTGGCGCTGCTGTCCCATCCGCAAGCCAAGCTGGGCGAGCAGCCGATGCCCTTGATCGCCACGCAATACTATGGCCGGGGCCAGGTGCTGTTCATCGGCGCTGAGGAAACCTGGCGCTGGCGGGCTAACGCCCAGGACAAGTTCTTCGCCCGCTTCTGGGGCCAGGTGGTCTATCAGCTGGGTTTGCCCCACTTACTGGGCAGCGCGAAGAAGGCCCAGGTGGCGCTGGAGCAGTCGGAAGCGATTCTCGGCCGTCCCGGCTATGTGCATGCCCGGCTCTTCGACGGCGAATTCCGGCCGCTCAAGGACGAACGCATCACCGCCGAGCTGGAGTTTCTGGACGCCAAGCCCGGCATGGAAAAGACCAGGCAACTCGTCATGGAAGCGGTGCCCGGCCAGCCCGGCGAGTACCGCGCCCTGCTCGCGCACGATGCGCCCGGCCGTTTCGAGCTGAAGCTGAGCGGCCAGGAGCCGACGACGCTGCCCTACCGCGTCAGCTTGCCGCCGCGCCACGAGCAGGAAGCGGTCGGCCTGGCGGATGAGACGCTGCGCGACGCGGCCAAGACCAGCGGCGGCAAGTTCTATCGGGAAGAAGACCTGCACCGGCTGACCGGCGAGATGGAAAGCCGCAAGGCCGTGTTCACCCAGCGACAGGAAGTGCTGCTCTGGGGACCGCTGGCCATGCTGCTGTTCGTCGCTTTCATCACCAGCGAATGGGTGGTGCGGAAGCTGTCGAACTTGAGCTGAGCATCCGCTTGTTGTTTTTCGCGCTTGGCG
>JAGVLI010000203.1 GCA_020054355.1 Planctomycetales bacterium
AAGACCTGCGCCGCGCCACCAAGGTGGTGGCGCGGACGCTGCTGGACCTGCTCGGCAAGGAGTGAAGGGAAGCGGGGGCAGCGGGCGGGCTGGACCCGCTGTCGCCGGAAAAAACGGCTCTGCCGAAAAAACGGCTCTGCCGGAAAAACGTTGTTGCCGCCCAGGGGCGGCATGACCATGCGAGAGGCAATGCCGGATCGCTCCGGCACTGCCCGGGTCAGGCGTCCGCAGGCCGCCAGGCGACCTGCGAAGCAGTCCTTACCGCACGCGGCCGCGGCGGAACAGGTTGACGATGGCCAGCAGGATGACCGCGCCAACCAGCGAGACCAGCACCGAGCCGATGCTGATGCCTTCGTTGATGGTACCCGTGCCCACCAGCGGCGAGATCAGCCAGCCACCCAGGAAGGCGCCGATGATGCCGACGATGACGTTCAGCAGGATGCCCTGCTGCCCATCGGTGCGCATGATCAGGCTGGCAAGCCAGCCGACGATTCCACCCACGATCAACCAGATCAGAAAGCCCATGATTGCACTCCTTAGAAGCCGCGAACGGCATGTTGTCGAGAACGCGGCCGGAGCCCGGGTTGGGCTCCGACCCCCGCCACCCTCACCGGCAGCCGGTGGTGGCAATATGGTCGGGCCGCGCCTGCCCGGTCGTAGTCGCCCACACAGCCTCACCGTGCGCACCCGGCGCGGGGGGACGTCAGACAACCCCTACCTTCACTCGGCTATTCGCATCGGAGCTGCGGCGGGGTATCTCCGGAGGAGTGGCCCGCCCCGGCCAAGGCGACAATGGCGGGAGGCACCGAACTTGCTTTTGCAACGGTTCTGTCCGTTTCCACGCCCCCTGAATCCGAGGCTTCCATGACCAAAAGGCTTTTCCTCCAGACCCTCGCCGCCACGGCATTTGCCGCCGTGATCGCGCCGGCGCAGGCCCAGTCACCCACGCCCATCAAGTTCCAGCTCGACTGGCGCTTCGAGGGCCCCGCCGCACTCTTCCTGCAGCCCGTGGCCAGGGGCTACTTCAGGGACGCCAGGCTGGACGTCCAGGTGGACGCCGGCACCGGCTCCGGCGCCGCGGTCCAGCGGGTCGCCTCAGGCACGTACGACATGGGCTTCGCCGACCTGGCCGCCCTGATGGAATTCCACGCCAACAACCCCGACGCGCCCAACAAGCCGGTCGCGGTCATGGTGGTCTACAACAACACGCCGGCCGCCGTGATGGCGCTCAAGAAGTCCGGCATCAAGTCGCCGGCCGACCTGAACGGCAAGAAGCTGGGCGCACCGGTGTTCGACGCCGGCCGCCGCGGCTTCCCGATCTTCCAGAAGGCAAACGGCATCTCCGCCGTCAACTGGGTCTCGATGGACCCGCCGCTGCGCGAGACGATGCTGGCCCGAGGCGACGTCGACGCCATCACCGGCTTCTCGTTCACCTCGCTGCTCAACCTGGAAGCGCGCGGCGTCAAGATGGAGGACGTGGTCACGCTGCCCTACGCCGACAACGGCGTGAAGCTGTACGGCAACGTCATCATCGCGTCGCCCAAGCTGGTCCGCGAGAACCCGCAGGCCGTCAAGGCGTTCCTCACCGCTTTCGCCAGGGGCGCCAGGGAAGTCATGGCCAACCCGGATGCGTCGATCGACTACGTCAAGCAGCGGGACGGCATCATCAACACCGATCTGGAAAAGCGGCGCCTGCGCATGGCCATCGATGCGGTCATCGCCAGCCCGGACGCGCGCGCCGAGGGCTTCGGCCAGCTCAATCCCGGCCGCCTGTCGCTGATGGCCTCCCAGGTGTCCGATGCCTTCCAGACCAAGACCCGCGTCAACCCCGACGCGGTGTGGAACGGCAGCTTCCTGCCGACCAGGGCGGAACTGAACGTCCTGCCGCCGGCGAAGAAATGACCGCCGGGGCGCAGACCGCCTTCATCGATTTCCAGGACGTCTGGCTCGCCTACAACGACGAACTGTTCGCCGCAGGGCAGTTCGCGGTCGAGGCCATCGACCTGCAGGTGCAGCCGGGCGAGTTCATCGCCATCGTCGGGCCCTCGGGCTGCGGCAAGTCCACCTTCATGAAGCTGGCCACCGGCCTGCGCGGTCCTTCGCGCGGCCGCATCCGCATCGACGGCCAGCCGGTGACCGGCCCGCTGAAGATCTCGGGAATGGCCTTCCAGGCGCCTTCGCTGCTGCCGTGGCGCACGACGGTCGACAACGTGCTGCTGCCGCTGGAGATCGTCGAGCCGTACCGCAGCAACTTCAAGCGCAAGCGCAAGGAATACGAGGAGCGCGCCCGCAAGCTGCTGCAGAAGGTGGGCCTGGCCGGCTATGAGGACAAGTTTCCCTGGCAGCTGTCGGGCGGCATGCAGCAACGCGCCAGCATCTGCCGCGCGCTGATCCACGAGCCCAAGATGCTGCTGCTGGACGAACCGTTCGGCGCCCTCGATGCGTTCACGCGCGAGGAGTTGTGGTGCATCCTGCGCGACCTCTGGACCGAGCAGCGCTTCAACGTCATCCTGGTCACGCACGACCTGCGCGAGTCGGTGTTCCTGGCCGACACGGTGTATGTGATGAGCAAGAGCCCGGGGCGCTTCGTCGTGAAGAAGCAGATCGAGCTGCCGCGCCCACGCGAGCTGGAGATCACCTACACCAGGGAGTTCACCGACATCGTGCTGGAACTGCGCGGCCACATCGGGGCCATCCGCAAGACCTCGCCCGTGGTGGAGGCGACGCCATGAATGCCAGCCGCCATTTCGAGCGCTGGGCGCCGGTGCTGCTGGCCATCGCGCTCGTGCTGCTCTGGCAGGTCGGCGTCACCGCCTTCCAGGTGCCGGACTTCATTTTCCCCAGCCCGCTGCAGATCGCGCAGCAGTTCAACGAGTTCAAGGGGCCGTTGCTCGCCGCCGCCTGGGCAACGTTCTGGGTCACGATGGTCGGCTTCGGCCTGGCGATCGCGGTGGGTGTGATGCTCGGGTTCCTGATCGGCTCCTCGCGCGTTGCGTATGCCGCCGTCTATCCGCTGATGGTGGGCTTCAATGCGGTCCCCAAGGCGGCCATCGTGCCGATCCTGGTGGTCTGGTTCGGCATCGGCATCGGGCCCGGCATCCTCACGGCCTTCCTGATCTCGTTCTTTCCGATCATGGTGAACATCGCCACCGGCCTGGCGACGCTCGAGCCGGAGCTGGAGGACGTGCTGCGCGTGCTCGGCGCGCGCCGCTGGGACGTGCTGGTGAAGGTCGGCCTGCCGCGCGCCATGCCCTACTTCTACGGCTCTCTGAAGATCGCGATCACGCTGGCGTTCGTCGGCACCGTGCTGGCGGAAATGACCGCCGGCGACTCCGGCATCGGCAACCTGATCCAGACCGCCGGCAGCCAGCAGCGCATGCCGCTGGCCTTCGCCGGCCTCGTCGCCATCAGCGTGATGGCGATGGCGATGTACGAGTTGTTCAGCTGGATCGAGCGCCACACCACCGGCTGGGCACACCGCGGCTCGCAAGGGCACTGAGGGCATGGGCTGGCAGGCCCGCCTGCAGTTGGACCTGCGCCGCGAAGGTGTCCGCAGCGTGGCGCGCTTCGAGCACGAGG
>JAGVLI010000896.1 GCA_020054355.1 Planctomycetales bacterium
AGGCGCCCGGCTGCTCGCGCGGTCGTCCAGGCACTCGTGGCTGGCCAGCTGGCGTTCGACGGTCTGTCCGGGTGGGCAAGCTTGAAGAGACCGAAAGATCGCTGAGCGAAGCGTGTCGATAAAAAAAGACACGCCGTTCTTGGCGTGCCTTGCTGTATCGGGTGCCCCAGGCTTTCGCCCGTACACCTGTTGGAATCGATGGCTTCAAAGCCAAGAGTTTTCGCATCGAATCGTTCAACCCTAAAATACACGAAAAAACCGCTTTCGTCAATTGGTGTTGCGAGCGGGTTCGCGTCCGCCGGCCGGATCGGCTGCGGAGCGAATTGACTCGGGGGGAAAAGGTCGTTTGGGAGCCGAAGCGATCGGGTGACAGTTCTGCGCTTTCAGCCTTGCCCGCCTTGGTGCCCTCGGCTACTCTGACAGGTATGATTGTCCGAAACCGCCGAGGAACAGTTGCTAATGAGCGTCCGCGTTACGGTCGAGCTTCCCGATGAACTGGCCAGGCGCGCTCGCGCCGCCGCCGTCCATGCCCAGCGGGACTTCGAGGAGTTGCTGGTCGAGTGGATCGACCGCGCCGTCACCGAACCGTCAGTCGAGATGCTGCCTGACGAGCAGGTGCTGGCCCTGTGCGACAGCCAGCTGGACGAACGGCAGCAAGAAGAATTGAGCGATCTGCTGGCTGGCAGCCGGGAAGGAACCTTGGCAAGCGCGGAGCGCAGCCGACTCGACGACTTGCTGCGGACTTACCGGCGCGGCTTGGTCCGCAAGGCTCAAGCTCTGCAAACCGCGGTTCAGCGCGGCTTGAAGTCGCCTCTCGGGCAACATGGCGCGTAAACACCTTCCGGTCGCTGTCGATCGCAGGGATTGCAGGTCCGGGGCTACTGGGTCAAGGCCGGCTGGCATCCACCACGAGACTGACCCGTCGCCATCAGCAAAACACAGAGACCCCGCCGACGGCTCATGGTCCGCCGACGGGGCATCGCTATTTTCGGCACGGTGGCTTCGCCAAGGATCGAGTTCATCGGCCCGGCCGACGGCTGCTCGCGGCTTTGCACGCCCCGGTTTCGTTTCATTTTATATCACTGACACCCCCTCGCCAGTCTCAATGAAAATCAATAAGGGTTAGCGGCCACTAGCTTCCTTTCGATCGCTCATCTTGGCCAGCGGCGTGAATGGGCTTCGGGTCGTCCGCTTGAGCGAAGGCATGTGTCTGAATCTGAGTTGTTTCTGGTTCTGCCGTGCCAGCGATGTGTGCTGGGCTTTTGGTGAGTTCGTCGTACTCGGCAATCTTGGCTTCCAGAGAGTTGGCGTATAGCTGTTTCTTCACGTCGGCGAAGACCAGGGACAGGCTGGTGAGAAACAGGGCCCACCACAGAGCAAAAAAGATGTCTCCGAACAACAACACGTAGCCGTTCTGATATTTGGCATTGCCGATCTCTGCCACGCTGTACAGGCGGCTTGCGCTAAACCAGAAAGTAACGCAGAGGCAAAGAATCGAGGCCCACAGCCAGCGAGAAATTCGCCGGTAGTACAGGCAGATGGCCAGGCCAGCCAGCGAACCACCCAAATCGAGAATAATCCCTTCGCGGGTCATCTTACTTCCGCCAATTCGCCCGACCAAGATTTCCACCAGCGCCCCGTCGGGCGTGAGCGGCACGGTCAAAACGGGCATCAGGCCACCGCTGCGGGCGTCAGTTGAGCCAGACGTTCCCGATCCCGCGCGTCGATTTGCTGGACCATGAACGGCTGGTCGCCGAAACGCTCGTATCCGTATTGCAGAGCATCTCGGTAAGTATCCCAGGTACTGATGAGCTGATCGCCGTGGAGCACGGCAAAACGTCCGGCTTCACCCTCTTCCAGCAACCGAGACAACTCCCGGCCATAGGCGGCAACTTCCTTTTCCAGGACCATCGTCCGTTCCTCCGGTTGCTATTTTCGATTTCATGCAAGATACCGCGTTTCCGACCGGGCATCAACCACAAGCAGGGCCGTTTGGGGAGTCCGCGCAACGCCGCCAACAGCGCGATTCGCGGTCGCGTGCGGATTATTGCCAACCTGTCGGTTGCAATTCGTGCGCGCTTTGGTTGTTCCCGACCCACTCCCGCTGCCGATAAAGAGTAAGCCGACCTGAATGCTCGGCAGCACATTAGGGGGAATGGGTGATGCGCGCAACGTTGTCCGCCCGGCTCGTCGTCTTGGTCAGCCTGGCGGTGGTGGGGGCGGCTGGTTGGTTCGTGCCGGCGGCTCAAGCCTGGCTGCCCGGCGGAGACCCGCAAGGCCAGGTGGACCGGCCGCCGCCGCTGCCCGATCCGGGACCGCTGCCGGACCCGAACCCCATCGATCCGCCGAATCCCATCGATCCGCCCTGCGCGTGCCCGCCGCCGTGTCACGACACGCCCGAACCTTCGACCCTGCTGCTCGGCGCGGTCGGCGTGGGACTCTTGGGACTGTGCAGCCTGCGGCGCCGCTGAGCCGACGATCCCCGAAATCACCGAAACCCACGGACGGCTTTGCCGTCCGTGGGTTTCGTCGTTTTCGCACCCCGGAGTTTGCTGCTGGAATTCGGCGATTGGCCCCGGTAGAACAAACTGGGCAAACCGCGCCGCTGGCGGCTTTGCCGGCGCGCCCAACCTTCCATCCTCGCTTCTTGAGATCGCACCATGCTGGCGTTCGCGGAAATCGTCCTCTGGCTGGCCACGGCCGCGATCCTGGTGCCGTTGGCCGTGCTGGCCGTCGAGAGCCTGGCGGCC
>JAGVLI010000976.1 GCA_020054355.1 Planctomycetales bacterium
CTGGGCGATGCCGGCAAGGTGAGCCTCTTCGTGGGTCAGACGCGCGGCGATGCCACGAGCTGGATGCGGGAACGCACGGTGGAGCAGCGCACCGGCGCGATCCGCACCGTGCAGTTCTCCCCGGACGGCAGCCAGCTGGCCACCGCCGGCGATGACAGCGAGCTGGTCTACTGGAAAGGCGACGGCACCGTCAAGCTGCAACAATGGCGGTTCTCGGTGCCCATCCAGGGAGCGGCCTTCGCCGCCGACGGCCGGCACCTGGCGACCCTCAACGGCGACGGCACAGTCTACATCCTGCGCCTGGCGCAACCGCCGGCGCCGGCCAAGAACTGAATGGCCGGTCCGAGAATCTCTCCGCAATTCACTTCCCTATCGCGGCGCGGCAGGTAAAACTCGATTCCGATGAACCTCCCAGAAGAAGGCCGAATCCGCGCGCTCTACATGGTCGAGCTGATCGTCGCTGACTGGCTGGCCTCGGTCGCCTGGTATCGCGACTTGCTCGGCCTGGCCCCCGTCCTGTCCGATGCCGTCAAGCAATTCGCGCTCTTTGAAATCGGCGGCGGCCGACTGGCCCTCAAGGCGGGAGTGCCGCAACCTGGCAACGGCCAGCTGGCGTTTGAAGTAGAAGGTTTGCCTGGCCTGCTGCATCGGCTGGCCGAGCGGCATGTCGCCAGTGAAGGACCGATCCAGGACAGCCCCGAAAGCTATCGGCGAGCGGTCATTCGCGATCCCGATGGGCATCGCCTGTGCTTGTTCGAGTGGTTGCCTTAAGGAAAGGCCAAGTAGTAACTTCTCGATTCATCGTTTCGCGTGGGACGGTACCGCGCGAAACGATAAATCAGATACAATTCGGAGTGCATACCGCTCTCCCTCCGAGGATTTTTCCATGCCAGCCCTCGGCCTTTGTCGCTGCTCGACTCTGCTCCTGATTCCGTCCCTATTGCTCGCGGGGCTGTTACTGCACGAGGAACGGCCCGCGCCGGCCGCCGATCCGGTGAAGTCGCCCTTCACGGTGCCGCCGGGCTTCATCGTCGAGCGCGTGGCCGGCTCGCCTCTGGTCGAGCATCCGGTGATGGCCGGCTTCGACGACCAGGGCCGGCTTTACGTCGCCGAGTCCGCCGGCTTGAATCTGAAAGCGCCCGACCTGCTCAAGCAGTTGCCGGATTCCATTCGCCGCCTCGAAGACACCAACGGCGACGGCGTCTTCGACAAGGCTACCGTCTTCGCCGACAAGATGACGTTTCCGATGGGAGCGCTCTGGCATCGCGGCGCGGTCTACACCTGCTCGCCGCCGAGTTTCTGGAAGCTGGAAGATACCGACGGCGACGGCGTGGCCGACCAGCGCACCGAGATGTTGACCGGCTTCCGTTTCATCGGCAATGCCGCCGACATCCACGGGCCATTCCTGTCGCCGGATGGTCGAATCTACTTCGCCGATGGGCGTCACGGCCATCAGGTGGACCGGCCCGAAGGCGACAAGCTGCAAGGCAAGGCGGCCCGCATCTTCCGCTGCAAGCCGGACGGCAGGGAGCTGGAAGGCGTCTGCGGCGGCGGCATGGACAATCCGGTGGAGGTCGCTTTCACGCCCGAGGCCGAAGGGTTCGTCACCGTCGATATCCTGGTATCCCGGCCGAGGAACGATGCGATCATTCATTGCATCGAGGGCGGCGTCTTTCCCTATCACGATGCCCTGAAGGAACTGAAAAGCACCGGCGACGTGCTGCCGCCCGTGACCTTTCTGGGCTGGGTCGCGCCCAGCGGGCTGATGAGCTATCGCGGCGGGAATTTCGGCGCGGGCTACCGGGACAACCTCTTTTCCAGCCAGTTCAACACGCACAAGGTTCAGCGGCACATTCTGGAACGCGACGGCGCTACCTTCAAGGCGAAGAACGAGGACTTCCTGACGGCCAGCGATCCCGACTGCCATCCGACCGACGTGCTGCCAGACGCCGACGGCAGCTTGCTGGTGATCGACACCGGCGGCTGGTTCCGCATCGGCTGCCCGACTTCGCAGATCGCCAAGCCGGAGGTCAAAGGCGCGATCTACCGCATTCGCAAGCAAGGCGCGGAGCGCGTCGCGGACCCCTGGGGCAAGCAGCTGGCCTGGACCAAGCTGCCGGCCGCCGAGCTGGCCAAGCTGCTGGACGATAACCGCTGGGCGGTACGCGATCGTGCCATCGAGCAGCTGGCAGCCAGGGGCAACGATGGAGTGCCAGCGCTGAAGCAGGTCGTGCAAACCGGGGAAAGCGTGCAGGTCCGACGCAACGCGGTCTGGGCGCTGAACCGCATCGAGACGGCGGAGTCGCGCGCGGTCATCCGGCTGGCCTTGAATGACGCTGATGCCAGCGTGCGCAATTCAGCCGCACACTCGGCCGGTTTGAACCGGGATGCCGAGGCGCAGTCAGCCCTTGCGCGGATCGCGGTCAAGGATACGTCGCCAGCGGTGCGGAGAAGCTGCGCTACTGCCCTGGGCCGGCTGCGCAATCCGAAAGCGGTGCCGTTCTTGCTTGAAGCTCTGCGCGTCCCGATGGACCGCTTCCTCGAACATTCCTTGATCTATGCCTTGATCGAGATCGCCAACCGTGAAGGGACGCTGCTTGGACTGAACGATCCGAAGCCGCAGGTGCGCCGGGCCGCGCTGATTGCCCTGGATCAGATGAACGGCGGCAACCTGACCCGCGAGCTGGTGCTGCCGTTACTCGAAACGGACGACAGCGCCTTGCAGCAAACCGTGCTGACCACGGTCATCGCCCGGCCGGACTGGGCGCTGTACCTGGTCGAGTTCCTGCGCGGCTGGCTGGTCCGCAGCGAGCTGTCCGAGAAACGCCAGGACGTGTTGAAGCAGGCACTGGCGGCCTTCTCCAAGGACCAGGCCGTGCAAACGCTGGTCGCCCAGTCGCTGCGTCAGGACAAGACGCCGACGCTGGGCCGGCTGCTGCTGCTGGAAGCCATCGGCCAGGCCACGCTTGAAAAACTGCCGGCGGACTGGCTGACCGAACTGGGCCGCAGCCTGAACCATCCCGAGGAGCGCGTGGCCCGGCAAGCGGTGGCCACCGTGCGCGGCCGCAATCTCAAGGAGTTCGACGCCACGCTGAAAGCGCTTGCGGCAGACCAGGCCAAACCCGCCGAGCTGCGCATCGCCGCCCTGGGCACCGCCACGCCGCGGCTGGCCGAGATCGAACCCGGCCTCTTCGACTTCGTGCTGACCCGCTTGCAGCCCAGCTTGCCGGCGCTCGACCGCTTGGCGGCCGCCAGTACCCTCGGCCCGGCCAAGCTCAGCGATGCCCAGCTGGACCGACTCGCGGAAGTGCTGGCAGCCGCCGGCGCGCTGGAAGTCCCGCACCTGGCGGCCCCCTTCGAGCGCTCGAAGAGTCCGGAGGTCGGCAAGAAGTTCCTGGCCGCGCTCGACAAGTCGCCCGGCTTCACCAGCCTGTCCGGCGAGGCGCTGCGCAAGCTGCTGCAAGGCTTCCCACCGGAAATCCAGCAAGCGGCGAAACCGCTGCTGGCCCGGCTGGAAGTCGATAGCGCCCAGCAGCAGGCGAGGCTCAAGGAACTCGCTCCCGTGCTGACCGGCGGCGACGCCAAGCGCGGCCGGGCCATCTTTTACGGCAACAAGGCGGCCTGTTCGAGCTGCCATCAGGTCAAGGGGGAAGGCGCGCAGACCGGGCCGGACCTCAGCACCATCGGCGCGATCCGCGCCGGCCGCGACCTGCTCGAAGCCATCGTCTTTCCCAGCGCCAGCTTCGTGCGGGGCTACGAGCCGTTCCTGGTCGCCAGCAAGGACGGCAAGATCCTCAACGGCATCCTGCGCCGCGAAACCGCCGACGCGGTCTTCCTGATGACGCCGGAGCGCAACGAGGTCCGCATCGCGCGCACGGCCATCGACAGCATCGACCCCGGCAAGATCAGCATCATGCCGCAAGGACTCGACACCCAGCTGAACCGCCAGGAACTGGCCGACCTGATCGCTTACTTGCTGACGTTGAAGTGAAGCGCTGATTCGGCAATCAGCGGGAGTGCGTGACGGGGTTCACCGAAAGACATGTTCGGCGGCGGAGGGCGTAGCGGATGGCATTTGATGCCTGGAATGACATGATAGCCCGACTGCAATCGAGCGGCGTTGCTTTCGACGCCGGGCTGACCGACGACGAGGTCGCCGCTGCCGAGTCACGGTTTGCGTTCCGGTTCCCGCCCGACCTTCGCGCGTTTCTCCAGACAGCTCTCCCAAGTGGTAAGCCGTTCCCCGACTGGCGATCCGGGGATGAAGCAAGGCTTCGGGACTGGCTCGATGTGCCGCGCCGTGGAGTCGTTTTCGATGTCGAGCACAACGGATTCTGGATTGAAGAGTGGGGGCCGCGACGGAAGAGCCTGGCTGAAGCCAAGCAGGCCGCAGAACTGTTGATTGCGTCCGCTCCACGTCTGATCCCAGTCTACATGCACCGGATGATGCCTGCCGAGCCGCACCTACCCGGCAACCCGGTGTTCTCAGTCCACCAGACCGACATCATCATCTACGGCACCGACCTGCGGGACTACCTCGCCCACGAGTTCTTGATGACCGACGACGAACAAGCAGACTGGACGGTTCCGACCGGGACTCGCCCGATCGCGTTCTGGGACTGGGAACAGTTCCAGGCGGTGCGGTGGGGGCCGGATGGAAGCTGTGTCTTCGACAACAGTCGCGGCCAGCTCCCGTGACCAAGGCTCGCCGAGCCAGCCGCTACGGCCGACCGCCGAGCTTGACGTGATTGCTGTATCACCATGATGCGCTTCGTATCATGATATGCTATCTCTCGGTGCCTCACTGAGCCAAGCCGTTTTGGCCAGGTACTCAATTCCTTGGGTTTTGGCCTCAGTGAGCCAAGTGAATTGGCTTGGCTCGGTGAGGCAACCATTCGGTTGCGTCGGTTTTGGTGAACAGCTCAAGCCGGGCCGTGATATTTTCGCGCGGTTTCTCGCCTCCATTGGGTGCGCCCCGACCGTACCATTCCGGAACCCGCGAAGGAGGCAGCCGACATGCGGATCATCAGCGCCTGGGCGCTTTACCTGGGCATCCTGTGCGGAGCGCTGAGCTGGTCGCAGAGCACTTCGGGCTGGGTGTTGCTCGGCCTGGCCCCGGTCCTTTGGCTGGACCGCTATGTCTTTCGGCTGCTGCCGTGGCCGGGCGGGGCTGCGTTCGTTCCCGCAGCTTTGTTACGGCTGGGCTTCTTCGTCGCTGCCGGCGGGTTGCTCTACTGGTTCGGTTCGGCATTCGGCGCAGCGGTGCTCGGCGGCCGGGCGGGCAACCGGGAAACCGTGACGCCTGTCACCGCGCTCATGAGCGGGCTGGTCGTCACGATGAGCTTCTTCCTGCTCGAACTCGCCCTGGACGGCGGCGTGCGGCTGGCGGAGCGACTGCGGCCGCGCGGGAGCGTCAAGCGTTCCTTGTCGCTGACCAGTCTGGCGGTGATCGGCTTCGTCGGCCTGACGGTGTTCGCGATCTCTCCGCTGCAAGTCTTTCATCCCCTGGTTTCCGTGCCGGTCCTGCATCCGGGCCTGCACCAGCCGCCACTGGCCTATGAAGAGGCACGCTTCCAGACGACCGACGGCCTGGAGATCGCCGGCTGGTGGGTGCCGGCCGACGAAGCGCGGGGCACGGTGATCTTCTGCCACGGGCACCAGGGCAACCGGCAGCAAGGGCACAGCCTGCTGCCGCACTTCCACGACCTGCGCCTCAACGTGCTGACCTTCGATTTTCGCGGCCACGGCTGCAGCTCGCCAGCGACGGCCGGCTTCGGCCTCAACGAAG
>JAGVLI010000211.1 GCA_020054355.1 Planctomycetales bacterium
AGGCCATGCTGCGCGGCGCTGCCAGCCAGGAGATTCCGCTGCGCTTCGTGCGCGTCGAGCCTTACGTGATCCCGAAGAAATCGCTGACCGGCGACAACACCGAGCGCGTCGATACGCGCGTGCTGCAAGTGATCTATGCCCTGGAACCGACCGCGCAGCCGGTCTACGTCGGGCAGCAGGTGGATGTGTTCATCGAAGCCGCCCGGCAGTTGAACACGGGCCAGTAACTCCAGTGTTGCGACCCGGCACGATCGAGCTTATGTTTGGGTAGCTGGCCGACATGAACGGCGATCGATTCGATCGATTCGAGCGATGACATGCAGTTCAGAGCGGATCAATAGCCAGCTTGAAAGTACTTCTACTATCCGAGTTTGGCGAGCGGCGGGCGTAAGCCCGCTGTTTTCCCGCGCCAACAGCGGGCTTATGCCCGCCGCTCGCCTGGGAAAATCAGCATCCCGGATAGTAGCAGTATTCCTGAATAAGATCGACCGGCTGCGCGGGGTGACATTGTGGACCTCAAGGACCAGATCGTAAAAGTCCTGTTGCAGGAACTCAAGCCGGAGTATGTCCGCCTGGAGGACGACGACGGCATCTCCGGCTTCGTCGTCTCGCGAAGTTTCGAGAACCTGTCCTCCCTGGATCGCCAGGGGAAAATCGATCAGGCCTTGGATCGAGCGTCGCTCACTCCGGAAGAGCGCCGCCAGGTGCTGATGATCGCCGGGTTGACTCCGCCCGAATACGAGGCGGTCGGAGCGCGCATTCAGGTTCACAAGATCAAGGACACAGCCAGCGACACCCTGGAAATTCTGCTCCAGGGCGGGCCGTCGGACGCGGAATATGTGCGCGGGGCGCTGAATCACCAGAAAGGCGTCCGGACGACTGCGCCGAAGCCGGTCAGCAGCGCGCTTGGTGTCTTGATGTCCTTCCGAGCCAACGGAACGGAAGCCAACCCGCTGACGAAGGAAAAGGCCCTTCGCGTCCTGAAGAACGATCGGTACATCCAGGTGCTGCCGAATGCGTGACCGCAGCGCTCGGCGCGGGTCTCCGATCCCGCCGTTTGCCCGTGGGTCACGATTCCAATCGTGACAAGCTCCACAACCTGTCACGATTGGAATCGTGACCCACGGGCCAGAGGCCGCTCGATTCGGCACTATATCGAGGAATATCGTAATGGCAGCCAATTACACTGCCGTCGTTCAGCAGCGTGGGCCGTGGTGGATCGGCTGGATCGAGGAAGTTCCGGGAGTGAATTCCCAGGGTGCCACGCGCGCGAAGCTATTGGAAAACCTGCAGTCCGCAATTCAGGAAGCGCTGGAAATGAACCGCGCCGAGGCGCTGGCCGCGTGCCAGGGGCCGTATGAGGAAGTGACCATTTCGTCATGAAACGGCGCGGCTTGCTGGCGTGCAATCCTGCCCCGGAGGTGCGACTCCATGCGGCCCGTCTGGCTGATCGAGGCGAATGTCGATGGCTTGCCGACCGAACCGCTTCAGGCCGAGATTCGCCGGCAGGGCATGACGGCCCGCGTGGTCAAATACCTGCCGATCTTGCCGGTGCCCAAAGAAATCGGCGGCGGCGAATCCTTGCCGCTCGATGCCTGTGTGATCTTCCGCGGCACGCTGCCGCTGATGCGGTGCATTCAGGCAGCGCGCCGCTGGCAACCCGGCGGTTGGTGCAACTTTCGGAACCTGGCCTGCTCGACCTACTACGCCTACTTTGGTCCCTACCTCTTGAATCGCGAATACAGCCTGCTTCCCTGCGCTGAAGCCTTGCGGCTGACGGATCGCCTCTTCAAGCGACACGCCATCGACGCGCGCGTTTTCATTCGTCCGGATTCCGTGGACAAGAGTTTCACGGGCAGCCTTGCGGACCATGGGACGTTCACGGATACGATTGCGGGCATGTCGCTCGACCCGACCACCTTGGTCCTGGTGGCCACGCCGAAGAAAATCTCCGATGAATGGCGGCTCGTCATCGGCAACGGCGCAGTGCTTACCGGGAGCCAGTACGTGGCAGGCGGGGTGTTGCAGCCCACGGCTGCTTGCCCAACGGAGGTCGTGGATTTCGCCACGGCGATGTTGCAGCAGGTGGACTGGCGGCCGGACCCGATGTTTATCATGGATGTCTGTGCGTCCGAGGACGGACTGCGATTGGTCGAACTCAACAGCTTCAGCTGTTCGGGCCATTACCTGGCTGATCTGTCCGTAGTGGTCGAGTGTGCGAGCAGGCTGGCTTCCTGTCTCTGGTAACGTCAATGGAGGCAGGCGTGATTCACCATCGGTTTGGCCACCCGTCGCAGTTCGCCATCGAAATCGGCCCGCCGACCAGTCAACTCCGCGAGGTAGATCTCTGGGCCGCCGGGGTTCTGCTGACTTGCGATGACGACCTTGCTTACCTTCCGACCTTCTCCTGGAGCATGGAAGCCACGCTAACCTGGCTGTTGAAGGATCACGACCGGAGCTTGCCGTACCCGGAACTATCGCCCGAAGAAAATCATCGCAGGCTGCAGCTGGGTGAGTATGAGGACCGCGAGCGTTTTTTCTTCCTCAACTGGGGTCCGACGACGGACAATGTCCTCGCGCTACTCTTCCGCCGTGGTACGGACTTGATTCTCACCTTCGAGTTCTGGCGGCCGACACACCCGCGCCCGGAGGAAATCGGCAAGGTGTTTGTGGTCGAGATGCCGGAGCGCGACTTGCTCCGCTGCCTGCTTCAGTCGTTGTGTACCCTGCTGCGCGAAGCGAAAACCGGCTGAAATCAAGCGTCGAGCACTTCCCGGATTTTGCGGGCCAGGACGATTGGCGTGTAGGGTTTGCCCAGGAACGCCACGCTGGCCTCGTGGATGCCGTGCCAGATTACCTTGTCGTTCATGTGTCCGGATACGAACAGGACCTTGAGCCGAGGACGCAGGGCGGTCAAGCGGTCGGCCAGTTCCCGGCCGCCCATGCGGGGCATGACCACGTCCGTGACCAGCAGGTCGATGGTCGCGGCGTAGTCCTGGCAGAGGCGCAGGGCGGCTTCGCCATCGCCGGCTTCCAGGATCGTATAGCCGTATTCCTCCAGCCCGCTGCGCGCCAGCAGGCGCACCGCCGGCTCGTCTTCCACCAGCAGCACCGTCTCGATACCGGCCGGCGGCGCCTGGAAGTCCGAGACGGAACTCTGATCGGCCGCGGGAGCGTCGATCGTGGGGAAGTACAGGGAGAACGTGCTGCCCTGGCCGGGGGCGCTGGCCACTTCCAGGAAGCCGCCGCTCTGCTGCACGGTGCCGTAGACCGTGGCCAGGCCCAGCCCCGTGCCCTGGCCCACCGGCTTGGTCGTGAAGAACGGCTCGAAGATGCGGGCCTGGGTCGCCTCATCCATGCCGCAGCCGGTATCCTCCACGGTCAGTCGGACGAAGATTCCGGCCGGGCTGCCGTGCCGCCGGGCTTCGAGTTCATCCAGGCGCACGTTGCGGGCATCGATGGCCAGCCGGCCGCCGGTGGGCATGGCATCGCGGGCGTTCACCGCCAGGTTGACGATGGCTTGCTCGAACTGGTTCACGTCGGCCTTGATGTGCCCCAGGTCCGGAGCGATCTCGATGGTCAACTCCACGTCCTCGCCGATCAGCCGGCGCAGCAGCTTGCTGGTTTCCTGGAGCAGCGCCGCCAGGTCGAGCACGATCGGTGCCGTCACTTGACGCCGGCTAAACGTCAGCAACTGCCGGGTGAGCAGCGCGGCCCGTTCGCCGGCCTTGCGGATTTGCCGGGCCATCTCGCGCAGCGGATCGGTGGCGGACAACTCCAGCAGCATCATCTCGCTGAAGCCATTGATGGCCGTCAGCAGGTTGTTGAAATCGTGGGCCACGCCGCCCGCCAGCCGACCGACCGCCTCCAGTTTCTGCACCTGGACGAGCCGTTCTTCGAGCTTCTTGCTTTCGGTGACGTCGCGCGTGATGCCGAGGTGGACGATCGTGCCGTCCGGCCGCGACAGCGGCACGGCC
>JAGVLI010000334.1 GCA_020054355.1 Planctomycetales bacterium
GCCCATCTTGGCGGGCGCTTGCGGAGTGGTCGGCACTTGCGCGAACGAAGGCGAGACGCCGTCGGCGAGCAGGCCCGCGCCGGCGCAGACCGCCCACGCCAGCCGGACTCTCCAGGAAGTGGCACGCATAAAGTCCTCCTTGACTATCGAAGTAATCCACCCGGAGGCATTGGCCAGCGGGCGCTGAGGGTTCGAGGGCAGGCGCGAATTTCGAGGTGCGGCTTCTGGAGGGGCAGCGGTAGGTATCGTCGTCCGGGCTGCCGCGAAACTAGCGAATGTACGGGGAGCGAACAAAACGGGCGGACGACCAACCTGGAGCTGATGGGAAGAAAGGGGAAAGCCGGTGAAAGCGACCTGGCAAGCTGGGGAAGCACTGGGTTGCGCCTTAACGATTTTTCAGTGTCCTTCCGCGGAAAATATCGGGAAGATCGAGCCTGCCCGACCTGCTGCGTTCGTTTTCAACTGGAGGACCCTCTGATGCCGCCCCCCGAATTGCCCCTGGCCCGGCCCGAGGACATCGGTTTCCAGCCCGCCCGGTTGCGGCGCGCCGCCGACCTGCTGACCGAGTGGGTGAAAAAGGACCGCATCCCGGCCGCCGGCTTCTGCGTCGGCCGTAAGGGGAAGATCGTCGAGCCGCGCGTGTTCGGCCGGCAGCAGCCCGACCAGCCCGGCCTGATCCGTCCCGACGCGCAGTTCCTGGTGGCCTCGATCACCAAACCCGTGACCGTCACCGCAGTCATGCTGCTGGTGGAGCGCGGCGAGCTGGCCCTGGAGGATTTCGCAGCGCACTACGTCCCGCGCTTCGCCCAGCAGGGCAAGGAAGCGGTCCGCATCCTGCACCTGATGAATCACACTTCCGGCCTGCCGGACATGTTGCCGAACAACGACCGACTGCGGGCGGCGCACCAGCCGTTCTCCGCCTTCGTCGATGAAATCTGCCGGCTGCCGTTGGCGTTTCGGCCGGGCACTCAGGTCAGCTATCAGAGCATGGGCACCGCCATGCTGGCGGAGATCGTGCATCAGGTGACGGGCAGCACCCTGCGCGAGTTCCTCCATCAGGAAATTTTCCAGCCGCTGGGCATGAACAGCACCTCGCTGGGCTGGCAGCCGGACAAGAAGGAGCGCATCGCGGCTATCCGCCTGGCGCCCGAATTGCAGAAAAACGACTGGAACTGGAACAGCCCGTACTGGCTGGGCTTCGGCGCTTCCTGGGGCGGCCTGATCACGACGCCGGCCGACTTCTCCCGCTTCTGCCTGATGATGCTGGGCGGCGGCACGCTGGGCAACGTGCGCATCCTCAGCCCGGCGACGGTGCGAACCATGACGAGCAATCAGCTGTCCAGCTTGCCGGAACTGGCCGAGGAAGAGCGCCGCTGCCGGCCGTGGGGCCTGGGCTGGCGGCTGAATTGGTATCATCATCCATCCTGCTTCGGCGACCTGCTGGGGCCGCGCGCCTACGGCCACTGGGGCGCGACGGGCACGCTCTGCTGGATGGACCCCGATACCGAAGCGTTCATGCTCCTGTTCACCACCCAGCCGCTGGCGGACCAGGAACGCTTTTTGGCGAGAGTTTCCAACGTGGTGGCAGCAGCATTGCAGCCATAGTAGCCCGCGGCGGACCGCAGCGCAGCCGCACATAGTAGCCCGCCGCTCCGCGGCGGTACGAGCGGCGCAGCCGCGAGGGAAGCGCCGGTAACCGAAGGCGCGTCCGGCACCGAATAGACAGGATGCCCAGCGCGACCCATGATGCTCGTGAAGCAGATGCCCAGGTTACTCGCGTCAACAGGAACGGCACACCGCCGATAGTGCCACTCGCGGCTGCGCCGCTCGTACCGCCGCGGAGCGGCGGGCTACTTTGAGGAACTCCCATGAATCCCTCCTTCGACCTCAACATGCTGGCCGCCCGGTTGCACCGCCACGTCCAGGTCCTCGCCCAGACGCCGCGCACGCCCGGCTCGCGCGCCCATCGCGCTGCCGAGGACTACATCGCCAATCACCTGCAAGACGCCGGCTTCCTCGTGCAGGAAGCCACCGACCATGTGGAAGGCTTCACCTGCACCAATCTGGTCGCCCGCATGCTGCCGGAAGCCAAGCAGCTGCCGTTGGTGGTGGTCGGCGCACACTACGACACCGTCAGCGAAACGCCCGGCGCGGACGACAACGCCAGTGCCGTGGCCGCCCTGCTCGAGCTGGCCCGCTGGATCGGTCCTCGGCTGAACGCAGCGCCGCTGACCGCCCGCCTGGAACTGGTCGCTTACGACCTGGAAGAGTACGGCTATCTCGGTTCCGAGCTGCACGCTGCGGAGATTCAAAAGGCGGGCGCCAAGGTACGCGGCATGATCTCGCTGGAAATGCTCGGCTACACCGACAGTCGGCCCGGCAGCCAGCAACTGCCGCCGAACCTGGTGGGCCGTTACCCGAGCTCGGCGGACTTCATTGGCATCTGTAGCAACGACGCTTCTTTGGAGATGATGCAAACCGTGACGCAAGGCATGAAAACCGTGACGGGCCTGCCGGTGGAATGCCTGTCGGTGCCGGGCAAAGGCGAGACGCTGCCGCCGGTGCGCCTGAGCGATCATCGTTCCTTCTGGGACCGCGACTACCGGGCACTGATGATTACCGACACCTCGTTCCTGCGCAACCCGCACTACCATCGCGAGACCGACGCTCCGGAAACCCTGGATTACCCGTTCCTGGCCAAGGTGACGGCGGGCGTCTGCGAAGCGGTGTGGCGGTTGTTGCATGGATGAAGCCGGAGCCGCGCACGCAGCGCAGATCTCACCCGTTTCATGAAACGAGGCAGGCAGGTCCCGGTCCGCGAAACGAGTTGGCGCGGGTTCAGGCCAGCCAGGCATCCAGTTCCGCGTCGGTGAGTGGGTTGGCGAAGGCGGCCCCCATGATCCAGGTGCCGTTGGGCTGTGGGGTGGCGCGGAGGATGCGCACTTCCAGGATCGGCGACAAGGCGGCCCCGCTGGCGGCGTGCAAGCGGATGGATAGCACCGTGCCCAGCGGAAACGGCTCGCCGCTATGCAGCGCAACTCCGCCGGTGGAAATATTGACGATCCGCGCCAGCCGGGAAGGCTTGAAGACGACGGTCTCGCCGCCCACGCGCGCCGCTTTCAGCTTGCAGACCTGGCGCGAGGTGGTGCGTCGCTCGCTGCCCGGAGTGCTGGAGTGATGCTCGGGTTCGGACATGTTGCCGTGAGGTCGCGCAGGCGAAGCGGTGCCGGTCGTGAAGTCCATCGAGGTGGAGAAGTCCGGGGCGAACCAGAAGGGCTACCGAACCGTAGGCCGCTTTTCGCGCCGTGTCAAATATCCTGCCAGCCGTTGCAGGCATCTCCCTCCTCCTCCACAAGAATACCTGATTTTCTGGCACACTACTGGAAAATTAGGCGGTTGCCTGAAGACGGCACTGCTGTCGTTATCCAGTAAGTCGTCATAAATCATGGAATTATAATGCTTAACAACCAATCAGGCAACTCGACGCCAACTCGGCATTTCAGTTGCTACCTAAATATGAAGGAACAGCAGGCTCAAGATAAATGCCTGACCATTAGGCAGGCAGCGCCCGACTCGCCTGGGGTGCGAAAGGCGGTTGAAGCGGCAACGCTTCAGCCGCTTTTTTATCTGGTATGCTGGAACGGCAGCGTATCAGGAGCTTCAGCGGAGACGGCCCATGAAACAATCCGCCGGCACATTGCTGTATCGTGCGGGACCGGCAGGGACGGAAGTCCTGC
This sequence comes from Planctomycetales bacterium, assembly GCA_020054355.1. Taxonomy (GTDB): domain Bacteria; phylum Planctomycetota; class Planctomycetia; order Gemmatales; family Gemmataceae; genus JAGVLI01. The sequence goes on from JAGVLI010000334.1 coordinate 3,738, forward strand.
TGGTGCATGCTTCGGGAGCGTACAACCGCAAGGCCCCGTGGAGCATTCCCAAGGGCGAACCCGACGTGCCCTCCGCCGACCTGGAACAGACCGCGCGGCGGGAGACGCAGGAAGAAACCGGCGTCATTGCCGGGGTGCTGGTTTCGCTCGGCCACATCGACTACACCAAGAGCCGCAAGCGGATTCACGGCTTCGCCGGGCCGGCGCCGGCGGACGCAGCGCCCCGGCCCGTTTCCTGGGAAGTGGATCGGGCGAAGTTCGTGCCCCTGGCCGAAGCCCGCGAGTTGCTGCACCCCGATCAGCGCGTCTTCGTCGATCGACTGCTGGCGCACCTCACAGCAGCGCCTCCAGCTGCTCCGGGCTGAACTGCATCGGGAAGATGCAGCCGTGGTACCAGCCGACGGTATCGGCCCGCTGGTACCGGACTTGCACCAGCTTCAGGAAGAACAGCGACTTGTCCGGGTTCTCCAGATGGACCAGGAGCAAGGCGCCGGCCTCGAAGCGGCGTGCCAGCTTCAGCGCCAGGCCGCCGGTCGAGAGGTTGTGAATGGTCGCCGGATACGAGAGCTTGGAAGTGCTTTGCAACGAACGGCAGGCGGTTTCGAGCTGGCAGAAGAACCGGGTTGCGGCACGACGTTCGGCGGTCGGTGGCATCGAAAACTTGGTCCCCAAGGCGTCCCTGTAACATCCAGATCACTTGGCAGGCACATCCCGGCCCGCCTGCACGGCTAGCTTCCGCACTGTTTCGACCAGCACGTCTTCCGCTTTCGGCTGAAACATGCCCAGGCCGCCCGAGTAGATGCCGCGCGTTTCGTAGCCGCCTTCGCGCAGCACCCGCGCGGACGGGATGTAGCCGAAGACGTCGTTGGCATAGGCGGCGAGCCACAGGCGCTGCGGGCCGAGGGCGTTCTCCAGCAGCGGCACATAATCCACGACCACCTCGCCGGAGAGGGCGACCAGCGTCAGGTCGCTGCCGAATTGCCAGAGCGCCTGCGGGCAGCGGTAGTGCGTCGCCGGCTTTTCGCCGCGCTCCAGCCGGGCCAGCATCTGCTGGGCGACCCAGGCCTGGTAGCCCCGCTTGGCCGCCGCTTGCTTCTCCAGTTCGGCCCGAGGCGGCGGCTCCTGCAAGGGCAAGTCGGCCTGCGCCAGCACGGTCTTCAGCGGCCCGCGCACGGCCGACAGCTTGGTTTCCAGCACCCGGCAGACTTCCTTGCCGAGCGCAGCGCCGTGTTCGCGGGCCAGCTCCATGCTGCCATGCGGGTACGGGTCGGCATCCCCGGCGCAGCCCAGCACGAACATCGCCTGCACCCCCGGATGCTTCTCCTGGACGAAACTCTGCGCGAAGCCGGCGTAATCGCCGCACACCACGTTGTGCTGCGGCCGCAGCGTGGTGTTATGCACGGCAGCGCCGAAGAGATCGGAA
>JAGVLI010000202.1 GCA_020054355.1 Planctomycetales bacterium
CCAGCAGGAGCGCGGCATCGCTGTCCGCCGCGGCGCGCAGAGCTTCCACGAGCCGGCTCAACGCCTCGGCGTCGCCGGTGGCGGCTTTGTCCAGGAGTTCCTGAAACCGGGCGGTCATCGAGCCTGGATTGTAACCGAGGCGCGGATGGGATGCTATCGGGTGCGGGAGTGGTGGTTAGCGCGCCTCACCCTTGGTCGGCGGCGGCAGCGAGCGAAACCGCCGGTAGAAGCGCCAGCGGGACCAGCCCTGTCCCATCATGACCATTCCGACCAGCAGCGGGATCACCACAAACGCCATTCCGACCAGCAGCAAGCCGAACGGGATCTCCCCAAGCACCATCCTGGCGGCTTTAGCAGCCATCAGCAAAGCGGCGGCGATGCCACCGGAAACCAGCAGCGCCAAACATCCACGCCACAATTGCAGCTGCGCGCCGACCAGCAACTGTTGCCGCGCCTCCGGCGATTCGTGATACCATTTCAAATCGACGATCATTTGATCGAAAAACTCTTCCGCCTTTGGCTGCGACCAGCCGAAGCGTCTCAGGTCGTCCACGATGTTCGCTTTGGCGCGGCCAGCCAAGTAACCCTGGACTACGATGGCCTCCGGTGGGTCGGACGCGAACTTCTGCTCGGGCGTCAACTCATCATCCACGGCGATTGGTCTCCAAGGTGTCGGCGATGGCCAGAGCTATTCGCGACCGACTGAAGCGACAGTCGCGACAGTCGTTCAGTCCACTGCCGCGATCCAAAGGAGATTCGCGCAGGTCGCCGATTCATGCCTTTCGGATTACTGCATCCGCGATGTCGCGGATGACTTTCCTGACCAGTTCCCAGCTCTGCCGGTGATAGGTGTCCGGGAGCTGGAGGACTTCGTTGTCTTGATACCTGGCATAGCCGCCAGCTTTCTCCATGTATTTCTTGTTGGTGATGCCCTTGTTGTGAACCAGGACATCGCGAGAGGCTTTGATCTCGGCGAACTGTTTGATTTCCTCCGGAGTTGGGCAATCGAGGTTGACCAGCGTCGCCAGATAACGGAACCAGCCGTCCGCGGGGCCGTAGGCCACGTCCGACAGCTTCTTGTCGATGGCGGACTGAATGATGGCATCCCGATCGGCGGCCTCGAGAACCTCCTTCACCTTGATCTGATTTTCGGCCAGACTTCGGGGAAACGCCGTGAGCCAGAGACGCAGCAAATCCACCAAGAAATTCTCGAAGAGGGACACGAAATGCACGAAGGTGGCCGTCGCAAGATACTGCGTCACATAGTGCGGCACCTTGGCCATCAATTGCTTTTCGTCAATCGACTTTCCGGTGTTCTGATTCTGAACGGTGAATTGCTCTCCCTGGGCCACGAAACGTTGCAAGACGCGCCAGGCCGCGATGGTGTGCTCGCGATAGTCTTGGCTGTCGTCCAGCCCGTTCAGGGTGCGCTCGGTCAGTTCGCGAACCGCATCCGCCAGGATCATGAGAGTATTCCTGCCTTCAGGCTGCTCCGTCCAGCAAGCGTTGAACGGCTGAGCCGTCCGTCTGTCGAGCCAGGTTGATCACGGTGACATACGGCTTACCGTTGATGGAAATGGCTTGCTCATCCACCCAGTACCGAACGTCGTGGGCATCGAGCAATCGTCGAATGGCGTCCAGTTGTTGCACGGGGACCATGATGTACGGTCCCGCCTCCCCGCCGGCGAGAACCGTAAGTGGCTTGTGCGTTGTCGCGTCAATCATCGCATTTCTCCCGCGCCAATCTTGGGCCAAGCACACTATATCATTGCTTGGCGTCCTTGTAATCCGGGTTCGGACCCGGTATCCGCGCGTTGACTTTCTTGCGCCACTCGACCAACTCCTGGTGCAACTCCTTCACCTCGCCGGGCAGCCTGGCTGCCACGTCGTTCAGTTCGCCGGGGTCGTCCTTCAGGTTGTACAGTTCTTTCTTGCCGTCCTCGAAGAACTCGATCAGTTTCCAGTCGCCGTGGCGGACGGCGCCGCCGGGCTTGGCTCCCTGATTGGGATAGTGCGGATAGTGCCAGAAGAGCGCACGCTCCGACGGCGGCTTTCGGTCCTTCAGCAGTGAAACCAGGCTGACGCCGTCGATCGGCCGGGTGCGATTGACGCCCGCCAGTTCCAGGAACGTCGGAAAGTAATCGACGCTGATGATCGGCGCGCTGCTGACCCCCGGCTTGATCGTGCCCGGCCAGCGGACGATCGACGGCACCCGGATGCCGCCTTCGTAGAGATAGCCCTTGCCGGCGCGCAGCGGGACATTCGAGGTGGCCGGCGTGAACGGCCCTTCCTTCACCGACAGCCCGCCGTTATCCGAGGTGAAGACGATGACCGTCTTCTCGGTCAGCTTGAGTTCGTCGAGCTTCTTGACGATCCTGCCGACGCCGTCGTCGAGACTTTCGATCATGGCGGCGTACACGGGGTTGCACAGCCCTTCTTGGGGCTTCGCGCCGGCTTTCTTCTCGTACTTGGCAAGCAGGTCTTTCTTCGCTTGCAACGGAATGTGGACCGTGTAGTGCGGCAAGTAGAGAAAGAAGGGCTTGTCCTTGTTCTTCTCGATGAAGCCCAGCGCTTCGTCGGTCAAGCGGTCGGTGAGATACTCGTCATCGTCCTTCGCTTGCAATGACGGCGTCCTGAACTTGAAATAGCCGCCCGGCGGCGACCCGGTCTGCGTACCGCCGACATTAACGTCGAAGCCCTGCTTGTCCGGCCAGAATTCCGGCCCGCCCAGATGCCATTTGCCGATACTCGCCGAGACGTAGCCCGCCGGCTTGAGCGCTTCGGCCAAAGTCACCTCGTCGAGTGGCAGCTGCAGGACGTTCTGGCCTTGCAACAGCTTCTGATTCGGAAAGTTCTTCCGGCCCGGAATCCAGTCGGTGATGCCATAGCGCGGCGGATACCGGCCCGTCAGGATGCTGGCGCGCGTCGGCGAGCAGACCGGGCAGGCGGCGTAACCGTCGGTGCAGCGCAGGCCTTCGGCCGCCAAGCGGTTGATGTGCGGCGTCTCGTTAAACGTATTGCCGTAGCAGCCGAGGTCGCGCCAGCCCATGTCGTCGATCAGGATGAACACGAAATTCGGCACAGTCGGTTTTTCGGCGCTTTCGGCTCTATTGACGCAGAAGAGCGACCAAATCGCCAGCGGGCTGGCAAGCACGAACTTGATGGTTCCGTGCAGTGGCTGGCAGCGGATCCGGCTCATGACCGAGGCTCCTGGGTGGTAGGGCGAGCTGAACTCGCACGGTCGGTTGGGGAAGACTTTTCGGCATTGTACCGAGCCTGCCCCCGCAAGTGGCTGTACTTCCGGGGACTGTAGCCGAAAAGGAACGTCGTTGCCTGTACTCCCGCGCGGGAGTAGAGTCGATCTGGGCGTCGAAGCGGCGCAGCGAGTGGTGTTCTTCGAGAAGTGCCGGCAGCGCGTCCAGTCAGTTCTCCCTGCCGGTATGGGCCTCCCTGCCGCCCCGCCGAACTTGCACAGGATGTTTCATGCCTCCCTCTCCCGCGAACACCCTGCTCGACTATCTGACCACGAGTCCGCTCCTGTCGCCCGTCCAGCTCGCCGAGTTGCCGAAACTGCGGCAGCAGCTGCCCCAGCCGAAAGCTCTGGCGCAGGAACTCGTCCGGCGCCGGTGGTTGACCCCATTCCAGGGGACCATGATCCTGCAAGGGCGCGGTCCGGAACTGGTCCTCGGCCCCTACCTGCTCCTGGAAAAACTGGGCCAGGGCGGCTACGGTCAGGTCTTCAAGGCCCGTCATCGGAAATTGAATCGCCTGGTCGCCCTCAAGGCATTGCGGCCCGAATTCGTCAAGGACCAGGAAACCGTCCAGCGCTTCTTCCGGGAAATCGAAGTCGCCAGCCAGTTGTCGCATCCTCACATCGTGCATGCCTACGAGGCGGGTCCGCTGGGAGACCAGCTGGTGCTGGTCATGGAGCACGTTGAAGGCAAGGACCTGGAAGAGCAGGTCCGGCAATTCGGCCCCTTGCCCTTGCCCCAGGCATGCGATTTCATCCGCCAGGCGGCGGTGGGCTTGCAATACGCCCACGAAAAGGGGCTGGTCCATCGGGACATCAAGCCGTCCAACCTGCTGGTCGGCGCGCCGGGCCGCTCCGGCGATTCGAGCGCTTCGGGGCTGAGCTGGGGCAAGGTCAAGATTCTGGACCTGGGGCTGGCCCGGCTCCAGCAGCCGGTGCGCGGCAGCACCACCAGTCATCTGACCGTGCTGGGCAGCCAGACGGTGATGCAAGGCTCCCCAGACTACATGTCGCCGGAGCAGGCGCTCGATTTTCACAGCGCGGACATCCGCTCGGACATTTATAGCCTGGGCTGCACCTTTCATTACCTGCTGACAGGCCAGCCGCCCTTTGCCGGGGGATCGCTCGCGGAAAAGCTGATGAAGCACCAGCAGGCGCAGCCAGCCCTCGAAGAGCTTCCCGAACTGCCGACGCCCGTACGGGAGGTCCTGGGGAAAATGCTCGCCAAGCAGCCTGCGGATCGGCAGCAGACTCCGGCGGAAGTCGAGCAAGCGCTCTTGCCGTATTGCGGCATCGGCCCCGCCGGACCGGAGACCGACAGCGCGCCGACGGACACCGCACTGCTCCAGCCGACTTTGCCCGACCTCCCGCCGCCGGCCGGCTTTATGCGACAGCTGCTCCGGAAGCGAGTCTGGCTGCCGTTGTTCGGTTGCCTCGGTCTGGGTGCGGTCGTCTGCCTGGGCTTGCCTGGGCTGTTCAACGCCAAGCCCACGACGGTGGAAATCGCGGTTGAAACGGCAAAGACCGTGCCCGCGCCTATCGTGGAACGCGCCTTCCTGGAAAAGGATGGGCAGGTGGTGATGGAGGCGGAGAGCTTCACGGGAACCGCGCCCGGAAAAGGCGCCGCTCTGAAGCACACCTGGACCGAGACGACCAAGCTGCGCGGCTACAGCGGCAAAGCCGCGTTGATCGCGCTGCCCAACACGGGGGGCGCCGCGAAACCTCCCGACGGCCCGCGGTGCGATTACCGGATTCGCTTCAGCAAGGCAGGGACGTATCACGTCTGGGCGAGAATGCTGGGAGCCAGCAGCACGGACGATTCCATCCACGTCGGGCTGGATGACAAGCCCGTGGTCCTTCCAGGCTACGGCCTGGGCGCTGGCAACGCCTGGACGTGGGTGGACCGCATCTCCGGCAGGCGGGTGACGGTCCCGGTGGCCGAGCCGGGCTTACATACGTTTCAGATGTGGATGCGCGAAGACGGCACGGCGGTCGATAAATTCGTGCTGACGTTGGACCCAGCCTTCAAGCCGACCGCGCTGGGGCCGGACGAAAGTCCGTGTGAGCCTGGCCCTTGAATGGTTTGCCAGCGAAAAAACTTCAAGATTCTTGTCGTCTTTCTGTCCTCGCTCTCGCTTATCCAGTAGCGGCAGGGGCGCGCCGCACAGCTGTTCGTTCGCCTCCATTTCTAATGGTTCACGCGACTGGCAACGTTCTTGAAGCACAGCTTTGCTTGCCGTCGCCAACTCGAAAGAGGAAACGATGTACCGCTATTTGCCGGTCCTGGCCATTCTCTTGTGCAGCGCAGCGCCCATGCGAGCGCAGGGCCTGCTCGTGCCGCAAGCGAAACACAAGACGCAGCCGCTGGCCATGGTCAGTCATGAAGTGGCCATCGCGATCCAGGATCAGGCGGCTGAAACCGTCGTGGAGCAAGTCTTCCGCAATCACACGAATCGGGAACTGGAAGCCACCTATCTCTTCCCGGTGCCGAGGGGCGCCAGCGTCCGTGGCTTCAGCTTGCTGGTCAACGGCGTCAAGGTGGACGGCAAGCTGGTGGAAGGAGCCGAAGCCCGTCAGCTCTGCGCCGACTGCGCGCGTCTCAGCCAGGACTCGGCACTGGTCGAATACCTGGGCAACCCGCTGCTGACGATGACCGTGCCGGGCATTCGGCCCGGCCAGGACGTGAACGTGACGGTGAAGTACTCGGCCCTCGCCACCCAGGACAACGGGCTGATCGAGTATGTCTACCCGCTCAAGACCGACGGCAAGGCCACCAGCAAGCTGGAAAAATTCTCCATCAAGGCCAGCATCAAGAGCCAGCATGCCGTCCAGAACGTCTACAGCCCGACGCATGCCCTCGGTGTGGTCCGCGCAAGCGACAAGGAAGTGCGGGTCGTGTTCGAGAAGGATCAAGCGCTGCTCGACAAGGACTTTCAGCTCTTCTACACGCTCACCAACCAGGACGTGGGCCTGACGGCCATGATCCATCGGCCCTCGGCTGCCGAGGACGGCTACGGCTTGTTCCTGATCTCGCCGCGCCTCGAGGCAGCCAAGCAGGTCATTCCGCGCGACTTGCTGCTGGTGCTGGATACCTCCGGCAGCATGAGGGGCGTCAAGATGGAACAGGCCCGCAAGGCCCTCCATTACTTCCTCAATAACCTGAACCCGCAGGACCGCTTCGCCCTGATGAATTTCTCCTCCTCCGCGACCAAGTACCAGAACGAGTTTCTCGATGCGAACGCGGAGGAACTCGGCAAGGCGCGCAAGTGGGTCGATGCCCTGGAACCGACCGGCGGCACCGCCATCGATCTGGCGCTGAGCACGGCCCTGGAAATGCGGACGCGGGACGTCGGCCGGTCCTTCACCGTGATCTTCTTCACCGATGGCATGCCCACCGTGGGCGAGAACAATCCCGCGACCATCGTCAAGAACGTGGAGAAGCGCAACTCGTCCAACACGCGCATCTTCACCTTTGGCGTGGGCAACGACGTCAACGCCACCATGCTCGACAAACTGGCCGAGAACACGCGGGCGGTGAGCACCTATGTCCGCCCGGAAGAGGACATTGAGGCCAAGGTCAGCGGGTTGTGGGGCAAGATCACCAATCCCGTGCTGACCAATCTGAAGCTGGCGGCGGGCAAGGACATCATCCTGTCGGAGATTTATCCGCCGGAATTGCCGGACCTGTTCCAGGGCGGCCAGCTGGTGGTGCTGGGCCGTTATCGCGGCCAGGGCAAGTCAGCGCTGACGCTGTCGGGCCTGGTCGGCGCTGAGAAAAAGGAGTTCGCCTACGACGTCCATTTCCAGGAAAAGACCGCCAACGACTATGCCTTCGTGGAACATCTGTGGGCGCGGCGCAAGGTGGGCTACCTGCTCGACCAGATGCGCGCCAACGGGGAACAGAAGGAACTGGTCGATGAGACGAAGCTGCTGGCCAAGAAGTACGGCATCGCGACTCCGTATACCAGTTACTTGATCGTGCCCGAAGGTGTTGCGCCGGTGCTGAACAAGCAACCCGCGAAGCTGCAAGTGCTCGGCCAACGCCCCGCGATTCTCGACCGCCCCGGCAAGGAGCCCATTGCGCTGGCGAAGTTCCTGGAAGAGGTCAACGCGACGCCCGAGAACCTGGACAAGGTCCGCCAGGTGGTGCTGGCCGCGAACCTGAAGGACAACGCCGACGGCAAGTGCTGCTGCTCTCCCGACCCGGTCAAACGGGCGCAAGGAATCTGCGGCTGCTGCAAGCACGTCAACGGGAAATGCCCCTGCAAGGTGAGCAACGCCCGGACAGCGCTCGATAAGCAAAAGGCCTTCGAGGACTGCTGCAACGCCCTCCGCAACGGCAACACCGCGGGAGTTCAGGCGGGCCGGTTGGGAGTCGATCTGTCCATCCAGTGCTGCAACCTGCGGAACCAGTGCCGGGTGGAGCAAACCGCCCAGCGCGACCTGCTGGGTCGCACCTGTATCGAAGTCGGCGGCATCTGGATCGATGCGGGCTACGATGTCAAGAAGACGAAGACCGTCGCCGTCAAGGCGTTGAGCGACGCCTACTTCAGTCTGCTGGAAAAGCAGCCAGCGCTCAAGGATGTCTTCCGCATGGGTCTGCATCTGGTCTGGGTGACGCCGAGCGGCACGGCTTTGCTGCTCGATACCTGCGATGGCAAGGAAACCCTGACGGACGACGAGATTGAGAGCCTGTTCGCGGTTCAGAAGTGACGCAGTGACGTTCGGTCCGCACAGCGGACCCTACGGAATTCCGTAGCAAACCGTCACAAAGGCGTTCGGTCCGCACAGCGGACCCTACGGAATTCCGTAGGGTCCGCTGTGCGGACCATCGCTTTCATCGTGGATTACGCTGCTGCCCCAATCTCCGCGAATAAGCCATTCAAGCAGCGCTCGCTCTTGCCCCAATCGAACAATTGGCCGGGAATCCGCGTCGCCGCTTCGATCAGCGTTCCGGCTCCGTGGCGGCGCAGGGAGATAATCAGCTCGCCTTCCAGGGAGAGCCAGTTGGAGGGAATGGCCGCATGCAGGATGCAGCCATCGGAGCATTGATGCACCTGCTTGATCGCCTGGCCGTTGCGGGCCAGCAGACAAAGCACGTTGACGATGACCGTTCCGGTCGGCAAGGCGGCCTGGCCCTTCCGGCTCTTGCCCGTTTCGATGCCCAGCTGGGCGTAGATCGGCGCGCCGATCTCGGCCGCTTTCTTCATCGAGATTTCCGGTGAGAACAGCTTGTCGTAGATTTCCAGGAATTGCTCGCCGGTCATCGACTTGCGCGACTGCGAAGCGCAGCGGGCGAGCATGTCCTTCACTTCGGGAATCTTGATGAGGGTCTGATAGTCCACTTCCTGCGACCAATCCTCGACGGGCAGCACATCGACGATCTCGAGCGCGGCCTCCTCGTCGGGCCTGGCGAGCGGGGCCTCCGCAGCGAGCTTGACGAGC
>JAGVLI010001074.1 GCA_020054355.1 Planctomycetales bacterium
CTCGACAACCTGAACCGCATGGAAAAGCTGGGACTGCTGGCGTCCGTGACCGACTGGATGGAAGCACGCAACCTGCGTAACCGTCTCGTCCACGAATACATGCGGGATGAAGCGGAATTTGCCGGCGCGCTGAACCGTGCTGCTGAACTGGTGCCGCTGCTGGTGAGCACCTATAACGCCGTGAACGCCTACGCCCGCCACCGCTTTGGTGCCTCCATACCGCACTGGCCCGCGCCGCTGCCGCCGGCAAGGTGCAAGCCATGAGCTTCACCGCGTAACCTGCTGTCGTAGGCCGGATAAGCGCAGCGCATCCGGCGTGATCGCGGCCCCACTCCTGCCGTCGGGCGCGAGGCTTATTGGAGTGGGTGCGCTATGCTTACCCACGATGCTGCCATCGGACGCGGGAGTCTTGGTGCCCGGGGCGCTCCCGGGTTCGGTGGCGCCGTGTTCCCCGCTCCCCGACTAAACACTCGGGGACAGGCTTCGCGAGGGCGACACAGTTACTGGGTAGGATGACGTGGTTTGTGTCGGAACGCCCGCAAGAGTCCGTAATGGATGATGGAAGCCTCACCCATGACACCAGTTCCTGATCCCCGCCAGGTCGACGATCAACCGGGAGTTGACAGTTCTCCGCTGGTAGTGGATCTCGACGGCACCCTGATCCACACGGACATACTGCACGAATCGGCCTTGCGCGTGCTGCGCGACCGTCCGCTCGACGCGCTGCGCATTCCGTTCTGGCTGGCGCAGGGTAAGGCGGTGCTCAAGCGCCGGCTCGCCGAGTGCACCAGCTTCGATCCGGCATCGCTGCCCTACCACCGCGAATTGCTGGACTGGTTGCAGCAGCAGCGCAGCCGGGGTCGGCGCTTGGTGCTGTGCACGGCCTCGGATCGCTCGGTCGCCATTGCCATTGCCGATCACCTGGGCATTTTCGACGAAGTGATGGCCAGTGATGGCGCCAGCAACCTGTCGGGCGCGCACAAGGCTGTGGCGCTTGAGCAGCGTTTCGGTGCTGCCGGCTTCGACTATGCAGGTAATGCGCAGGCCGACCTGTTGGTCTGGGAACGTGCCCGCCGCGCGATCGTGGTCAATGCCGACGCGCGCCTCGCCGCGCAGGCGGCGGATTGCTGCGAAGTGGAACAGGTGTTTCCCCCGACCGCGCTGGACTTCGCCGCCTGGCTCCGGGTGTTGCGTGTGCACCAGTGGCTGAAGAATGTGCTGCTGTTCGTGCCGGTGCTGGCGGCGCACCAACTCGTCAATGCCGATACCTGGCTCGCGTTGCTGCTCGCCTTCTGTTCCTTCAGCCTGTGCGCGTCCTCGGTCTACATCGCCAACGAACTGCTGGACCTGGAGAGCGACCGGCAACATCCGCGCAAAAGCGCCAGGCCCTTCGCCGCGGGCCTGGTGCCGGCCTGGATGGGCGTGCTGCTGGCGCCCTTGCTGCTGGTCGCCAGCATCGTCCTCGCCGGGTATGTGGGCGGCACCTTCCTGCCCGCGCTGCTGATCTATTTCGGCCTTACCTGCGCCTATTCCTTGTGGCTCAAGCGTCTGCCGCTGGTGGATTGCCTGACCCTTGCCGTGCTCTACATGCTGCGCATCGTCGCCGGCGCGGCGGCCGTGAGCATGTCGCTGTCGTTCTGGCTGCTGGCGTTCTCGATCTTCCTGTTTCTGTCGCTGGCCTTCGTCAAGCGCTATGCGGAACTGCAAACGCTGCTGATCCAAGGCAAACATCAAGCCCCCGGGCGCGGCTATGCCACCTCGGACGCATCACTCCTGCAGATGCAGGGCATGGCATCCGGCTACGCAGCGGTGCTGGTGCTGGCCCTGTATCTCAACAGCCAGGCCGTGCTGCTGCTCTATCGCAGCCCCGAATTCGTCTGGGGCGCGGTGCTGGCCGTGTTGTTCTGGATCAACTGGATGTGGATGCAGGCGCACCGCGGACACATGCACGACGACCCCCTGGTGTTCGCGGTGAAGGACAGTGCCAGCCTGGCGGCGGGCGTGGTTGTGGCCGTGTTCATGGCTTTCGGCACGCTGGGCTGGCAATGGTAGTCGTCAGCTCCTGGGGGCGGCTGGGATCCTGGGAACATCAGATCCGGGCACTTGCGGACCGCCGGCAGGTCGCCGGATTGCTGCGTGACACGCAACCGGGCATCGCCCACGGCATGGGCCGCAGCTACGGCGATGTCTGCCTGAATCCGGGCGGCGCGCTGTGGTTGACACGCGGACTCGACCGCTTCATCAGCCTGGACCTCGACAGCGGCCGGCTGGTCTGCGAGGCGGGCGTGCTGCTGCGCGATGTCCAGCGCCTGGTGATACCGCGCGGCTGGATCCTGCCGGTGACGCCGGGCACGCAACTGGTGACCGTCGGCGGCGCCATCGCCAACGACGTGCATGGCAAGAACCACCATGCCGCCGGTTCGTTTGGCGACCATGTGCGGCGGATCGAGTTGCAGCGCACCGACGGCAGCAACATCGAATGCGGGCCCGAGTTGCGTCCTGACTGGTTTCGCGCCACCGTCGGCGGACTGGGCCTGACCGGGGTCATCACCGTCGCCGAACTCCAGCTGCGTCCGGTCGTCGGTCCCTGGCTGCTGGCCGAGACCGTGCCCTATCAGAGCCTCGACGAATTCTTCCGCCTGGCCGACGACTCTGAACGCGACTGGGAACACACGGTGTCCTGGATCGACTGCCTGGCCCCGGTCGGAAGTCGCGGCCTGTTCCTGCGCGCCCGGAGCACGGATGCCGGCCCGC
>JAGVLI010001103.1 GCA_020054355.1 Planctomycetales bacterium
GACGGGCACTATCTCCCGCCGCTCGGCCGGCTAGGGTCGCTCGCCGCGCAGACCGACCCCGCCGCAACCGAGGGTAACGTGCTGCTGGGCAAGGACCGCCTGGCAGCCTACATCGACGGCTCCTGCGAGGTGCCGTTGCCGGCCGGGCCGATCCACGTCGAGATCAGCAAGGGACCGGAATACCAGCCGTTGCGGACGGTCGTGGAGTTACCGCCGGGCAAGATGGCCTTGCGCTTCACGGTCGAACGCTGGACCGACCTCCGTACACAAGGCTGGTACTCTGGCGATACGCGCGTGCATGGCCTGACGCCGCATGCCGCCCTGCTGGAAGGGGCGGGCGAAGGGCTGGCCATCATCAACCTGCTGGCCTGGCAGACGCACAACCTGCTCGCCTTCAGCGGCCAGCAACCCGCCCTGGCAACGCCCGAATGCCAGGTCGTCGTCAACACCTTCAACACCCATGCCATCCTCGGTTGGCTGGGCCTGCTGAACTGCCATCGCATCGTCTTTCCGCTGAGCTTCGGCGGCGCCGACGGTCCCGACCGCTGGACCCTGGGCGACTGGTGTACCCAGTGTCATCGCAAGGGCGGGCTGGCCGTCTGGAGCGGACTGGGCATCCCGGGCGCTCCGTGGTACGGCGAAGCGCTGGCCGAGCTGATCCTCGGCAAGGTCGATGCCCTGGAGCTGCCGCACTTCGGGGAAGGGCTGCTGCGCGAATACTATCCGCTGCTCGATTGCAACCTGCGGACCACCCTTGTGGCAGGCAGCGGCAAGCTCGATGCCAGAGGAGTGGTCGGTCGGCCGCGCACCTACGCCCAGCTGCAACCGGGCGAGGACTTCAGCTACAAGAACTGGATCGAAGCAGTGCGCGCCGGCCGGACCTTCGTGACTTCGGGTCCACTGCTGTCGTTCGCGGTCAACGGCCAAGAGCCGGGAGCGAAGCTCACCTTGCCGGCAGGCACCCAGAAGGTCCACGTCCGCGCCGAAGCGAAAAGCGCCGTGCCGTTCGACCGCCTGGAAATCGTGGTGAACGGTGTCGCGGTCGCGGCGGCCGAACCAGATGGTTCGCCGCATACGGCCCTGCTGGAAGGCGAGCTACCCATCTCGGGAAGCGGCTGGCTGGCGGCCCGCTGCCTGCGCGCGCCGACTTCCAGCGCGGAACCCGTCGCCGACTACGCCGCGCACACTTCGCCGGTTTACATGCAGCTGGCCGAATCTCCGCATGTCGCGGACCCGATCCAGCTTGCCCATCTCACCGATCAGCTTAACCGGGTGCTGCACTGGGCGGAACATGGCGCGCTCTTCGAGAACGACAAGCAGCGCGCGGACCTGACGGGGATCTTTCACGCGGCATCGGCCGCGCTCGTGCGCCAGGCGGGCGGACCGCCGTAAGGCCCCGGCGCGCGGCTCTTCATTGATTCGCGACGCTTCGCAGAAGCGTGGGGCGTCAACGCTTCTGCGAAGCGTCGCGAATCGACGAAAGTCGAAAGAATGCTGGCCGAGTACTCCACTCCAGCAATCGTCCGTTGCCGTTGCCCTTGCCTTACGGCCACATCGCGGGATACAACCCTCGTCACGAGGGGTTTTTCGATGACCTTGCCGCGGCGCTTCCTGTTTCTGGTGCTGGTGCCTGCCGGTCTGATCCTGACCGGCACGGTCGGCTACGTCGCGATCGAGGAAGAGTACAGCTGGTTCGACGGGCTGTACATGACGATCATGACCATGACCACCGTCGGCTTCGGGGAACTGCACCATCCCCTGTCCACGCGGGGCCGGGTCTTCACCATCTTTCTGATGCTGGGCGGCATCTTCACCCTGTTCTACGCGGCCGGCGAGCTGATCCGCGCCATTGTCAGCGGCGAGGTGCGGTCTTTGCTGGGGAGGTATCGCATGGAGCAAAGTCTGGCCCAGATGCACAACCACGTCATCGTCTGCGGCTACGGGCGCATGGGCCGGCTGGTCTGCCGGGAATTCGAGACGCAGAAGCTGCCCTTCGTGGTCATCGAGCACACGGCAGGACCGCTGGCCGACTTTGCGATGAAGCACGGCCTGTTCCTGGCCGGCGACGCCACCGCCGACAAGGTGCTGAAATTGGCCGGCGTCGAGCGGGCCCGCGCCCTGGTCACGGTCGTCGGTTCCGACGCCGACAACCTCTACATCACCATGAGCGCCCGGCTGCTCAACGACAAGCTCTTCATCGTGGCCCGCGCGGAAGACGACCAAGCCGAGGCGAAGCTGCAACGCGCCGGGGCCAACCGCGTCGTCTCGCCGTATGCCATCGGCGGCGCGCGGGTGGCCCATGCGGTGCTGCGGCCCACGGTCATGGATTTCATCGAGCTGGCCACGCGCTCGGAGCACATGGAATTGCAGATGGAGGAATCGTTGATCGCGCCGCGCAGCAAGCTGGCGGGCAAGACGCTCCAGGAAAGCCAGCTGCGGCAAGAGCTGGGGATCATCATCGTCGCCATCAAAAAGGCCAAGGGCGGCATGGTGTTCAATCCGCCGTCGGACGCCCGGATGGAAGCGGGCGATATTCTCATCACGCTGGGGCACCGGGAGCAGCTCAACCGGCTGGAGCTGCTGGCGAGCGGGTGATTCGCTTCCGCATCGCAGGGGGCGAAATCGGGAGGGCGAGGCTCCTGCCGAGCCGCGAACC
>JAGVLI010000498.1 GCA_020054355.1 Planctomycetales bacterium
CCGGACGCTGGCCTTCTGCCTGGACGGCACGCAGACCGACCGCGAGCCGGACCGCGACTTCTACGTGGCCTGCAACGCCTGGCAGGAAACGCTGCCCTTCCGCATCCCGCTGTCGCCGACGGGCCGCCCCTGGCGTCGAGCCATCGACACCGCCCAGGAATCGCCGGACGACATCGTCCCGCTGGACGACGGCCCGAAGGTGCCGGTGAACTACCGCTATCCGGTGGCGGCGTTCTCGATGCTGGTGCTGGTGTCGGAAGCGTTCAAGTGAGTGTAGAGGCGGACGGGATGCGCGATAGAGCAGTGGAGCTTGAGCGAATGGCGAGTTCTCTTCAGTTGCACCCGCGACCTTACAGCTCCTCTGCTGGTTCGTCCTCAATCTCCACCTCCGCAGTGACCGGCGGTTTGATGGCTGCTTTGATGAGGTTTTCAACGGGAGTGTAGAAATCAACTTCCGTGACTGTCGGTGTAAACAGGTCGATTTTCGTTTCCTCGGTTCGGATTGTGACAATGAGGGCATAGCGGGCCTGTTTTGACCAATCGTTTCCTCTCGACTCCCGCCACCAGCCGCTGACCGGATACACGGCGATGTGTCCAGCATTTGCTAGGTCCGCGGCAACACCGACCCACCAGTCTGAATGAATCGAACCGCGCGTCCGGATTTGCGGACCGAGTTCCCAGCCCGAAGTGTCGCCGACGGCTTCATAGGACTCGTCTTCTTCCCTTGATGCCGCGCTGACCCGCTGTCTGAATATGTCGAGCGATTCTTGCGGCCGTCGGACCTCGAATCGTAAACCGTGCGATTGGTAGCGATGCCGGGATTTGACGAACCCATCTCTTCGTCCTGGCTTTGGTTCGATGAAATAGGAAAGCGTGACTCTCATGCGGACTGCTGCATCGCCCAGCGCCTGCAATCGTTCCTTGGGCCACGGCAGATCGTGCAAACCTATGTCCTTGGTCTTGGAAGTACTGCCTTCTTTTGTGTACGGCTGAATCGTTTGTTGAACGATCAGGGTCAGTGAACTTCTTGCTGAGTATAGCGCCCGATTCAGATTCGGAATCCCGTATCCATATCGCCGGAGGCGATTGACAAGGTCGAATTTTTTCCCCGTATCGAATGCTCGCCGCATCGGTTTGGTCCACTCCGCGGAGTGAACCAGCAGAGCGCGAATCGTTTCCGGCCAAAGGTTCGGATACTCGGCTTGAAGGATCGCGGCCATGCGGGCCGCTTGGGCGACGGCAGCGCTTGTATCGCGAAAATCGACCAGCAGCCGCCCCGTAGTCGCGTGAGCGGTGGTCAGCATGGCCATTTCGTCTGGGTCCATCACCGTGTTCGTTCCTGGCACCACAATCTGGTTGCCGCCCTCCATAACGAGGTCAGGCTTGATCGGCCATGCTCGGGCCCACGATACCGAGGTCGTACTCGACGGGCTAAGGTCACCGGGTTCTTTTGCAATCGGCTGATAGCCAGGGAATCTGGCTTGATCGAACTGCATCCGATCCGTACACGCGCCGACGGTGATGGCATTCCAAGCCTGAGCCGGGTCTTGCACAGGATCTGTGTCGTTACTGTCAGGGTAGCGGTGACGCTGACCAGGGTCGGTGTTGCCGGCGGCAATCAAAAAGAGCCGCGGATGCTGGGCATTGACATCCGCACAAATTTGGTCGATCAGCCCGGACCAGGAAGACGGTTTACCCATGTCGCGGCCGTCCGGACAGGTGATCGGCAAGCAGAAAACTCGATTCCGATCAGGTGTGGCTCTCTCGACTTGGCTGGCCGCCTGCGATGCGATCGATCCATACAGTCGAGGCTCGTTGGATAGCGGTCTGGGTGGAAGAATCCTCACCGATTCTAATCGGTGCTGCAAAGTGTGGGGTAGTTCGCTGGCAAGCATCTCCGCCAGTTGGTTGCCGTATAGAATCGCACCTGCCATCTCTGTTCCGTGAGTCGAAGTTCGTGAGGGAGGTGCGTCGGGTGAATCGGCCAGTGGCCAAGAGGGGTCGAAGGTATGGCAATCGGACAGTTCCAGGCCAGGTCTGACCAGCGGGTTCAAGATCACCCCCGCGTCGAGCAAACAGACAGCCGGGGCAATCGCAATCGGACCGGTGATTCGCAGCAGCAAGTTCTTGATCCATTCCGCCTGATCTTTTGGTTCCAGCGCGATGAAGGCCGCCGGGCTTTCTTTCGCCTGACGGAGTTCGCCGATCATGTCGAGAATTTCCACGGACGCCATGAGTTGATCGGCCGTCCCGTACACCAACCCGACCAACCGATCTGGAAAGCGAATCGTATCGCGACCGACGCGCAGACCGTGGCGTTCGGCGAGCATCCGGAATGAGTCCCACGGGCTTTGTTCCCCGAAAGCTCGGAGCCAAACTTCCCACCAAATCTGTCTGCCCGTCGCCGGGAATTCAAGATTCTCTTCGGTCCAGAAAGAGCGAAGTGATGCAAGTCGGAGTTCAGCAATCGTTGCAATCAGTTCCTGGTTCTTCGGCTTGGATGGTGTTTTCTCTGTCCCAGGTGTGTCCTCGTTGAGGTATTGCTCCGCCCGCTTCAAGAAATGGGTTAGTGCCCCCTCCGGGACATGAACGGTTGCAACTTGAGTATCGCCC
Source organism: Planctomycetales bacterium (assembly GCA_020054355.1). Lineage (GTDB taxonomy): Bacteria > Planctomycetota > Planctomycetia > Gemmatales > Gemmataceae > JAGVLI01. The sequence goes on from JAGVLI010000498.1 coordinate 2,614, forward strand.
TCCTGCTTCACGCAGGATACCTCGATTCCCTTTTTCCGATCCTCCAGACTCTCCAATTTGAGGACGAAGCCTGGCTCGCTGCGAATCTCCAGCGTGATCCGAGCTGGTTCGTCCGGTTCTGTCTGGACCCCACGATTCTGTTCGTTCTGTGCGCGCACCGTCTCCAGTTGTTGCCGGACGGTCGCGCCGTGAGTCGCGCGAGTACGAGCCGGCAACTCAAATTCTCCACCTCCTCGCGCGGTCGAGGTATACTTCTCGGTCCCGAAGAAGCCTTCGACGATCAAGTGGTGCAGCTGCTCACTGTTCATGGGCGTTCTTGTCGGTGTTGGGGGTCGCGATGTCCAATCGTTCCTGTAGCGTTCCAAGCAATTGCTCGGTCGTAATTGCACTGCGATCCTCAAGGACCGCTGCTTTAGCCGCCTCCGCGCTGGCCCTGGCCACTTCGCCGTAACTCAAGCCAGCAGCGACCTGTCGGACCTTCTCCCAGTTGACACCTTGGAGACCGAAAGAGTTCAGGCGATTCCGCATCAATTGCTCGACCTGCTCCGCATTGGGCAGGCCGTAGTGGATCACGTCGTCGAACCGACGGAAGAGGGCCGGGTCGAGGACTTCGTGGTGATTGGTAGCCGCCAGAATCAGGCTGTCCGAGTCGTCGGTTTCCAGGAACTGGAGAAACGAGTTCAGAACACGTCGCATCTCGCCGATGTCGTTGCGCCGACTCCGGTCGCTGCCGATCGCATCGAACTCGTCGAAGAGATAGACGCCGCGCGTGCTCACCATCGCGTCGAACACCTGCCGCAGTTTGGCTGCCGTCTCCCCCATGAACTTGGTGATCAGACCGTCGAGCCGGACGCCTAGAAGCGGCAAATGCAACTCGCCTGCCAGGCTTGCCGCCGTCATCGTCTTGCCGGTGCCCGGCGGGCCAACCAGAAGCAACTTCCGCCGCGCCGACATTCCATGGGAACGCAGCTTGTCCTGCTGTCGGTATTCGGTCAGCACCCGCTCCAGTGACTTCCGAGTCGGGAGCGCCAGGACCATGTCGGCCAGGCGGGTCTTCGGATAGGACGCATGAATCAGATCGGCAAGTTCACCGGCCGGCCGCGCGAGAGGAACCGTGGGTCGGGTCATCGGCTGAACCGCCCGACGTTTGGCCTCGTCGATCAAGTCCCGAAGCTCCTGCGCCAGGCGGGATTGTCCGCGGCGAGCTGCATGAGCGGCGACCTGCATCGAAACGGTGAGGAACTGCTCTCCATCCCCCTCGACGTAGCTTCTCAACAGCGCCTTGATTTGCTCCGCCGTTGCCATGCAGATCAACTGCCCTTCGGTGCGTCCGGCGGTCCTTTCTAGCCAATGCGGACCGCAGAAACTCTGTAAATACCGTAACTTACGGCTGTCGAATTTGCCAGCATCGTTGGCTCGACTCCGACCCAATCGGAGTGGATACCACAACCATTGACATACGTGAAGACGGGCCGTCACTCAGCAAAAGAGCTTGGCAAATCCAGATTCAGGTCAGAAGCCATTGCTGTGAAGAGGTTCGCATGTGCGGACGCATCCCAATGGAGACTAAAAATGAAAAGCGCCCTGCCAGTGTCTCTTGCATTCAATGAATCACGCCAGGAAAACCGCCGCGGGCGGCGGCTTTCCTGGCGCTGTGGCGGGTGGGTTGGAGTTGTGCGACGGCGGCTGTTCTACTTGCTCAATTCCTTCAAGGCGAACCGCACCGCTTCCCGCTGAGGATAGGTCTTTTCCGGCGGCGCTTTCCGCGTTTCCTCCAACTCCTGGGGAGTGGCGTCGCGGGTGCGGACCAGGAAGTCGAAGCGCTGGCGGTCGGGCCAGGGGGCGGCTTTCTCCACCGGCATGACCAGGGAGAAATCCTGACGCAGATAAGTGATGTCCGCGCGGACGAATGTCAGGGAAGAACGGCCCCGGTCCTGATAGTAGACCAGCGGGATCGGCTGGCCCGGCGTGGGCACCGCCCCGCGCACCAGGTCGCCGTCGCCGGTGGAAACCGCGTGACACAGTACGCAATTCCGCAGGTGATTGACCCGGACCAGTTCCCTGACTTGCGGCGGCTTGCCCGTGCCCGGCGTGACCACCGGGGCAGCCGGATCGGGCTGATCGAGCAGCGCTTGCAGCTTGGACACCGCGTCCACGTCCCGCAGGGCGACCAAGGCTTCGGCGGCATTTTCGGCGGCCGTCGGCCAGGGGTAGCGGAAGGCGTCGAGGAGCACTTGCCGGTATTGAGTTGCCGGACGCGGCTGCAAGGCGTCGATCGCCTGTTCCCGCAGCTGAGGGGAAACATCGAAGACAGCCAGACGAGCCAGGGCCTCCGCGGCGGCCGGCTTGTCGATCTGCTTGAGCAAATTGATCAACTGCTGCCGGCTGGGTTCCGCCTCGCCGGACAACATCTGCACCAGGGCCGGTATCGCACCGGCCAGTTTCAAGCGCGCTTTTATTTCCAGTTCGTCGGCGGTGAGGGCGGTGACTTTAGGCGGGGTGAACTGGCCATCGCGGCCTGGAATGCTGACCAGCTTGAGGTCGCGTAACCGGGTGGCCCAGGTTGCCAGCTTCAGGGCCTCGCCTTTTTCGAGGCGGCAATCGCCAGCCGACCGGCCCGGCAGCCCCAGGGCTTCGTGAGCTTCCTGGTGAAGGCGCGCCAACGATTCCGGCGGCGCAGTCTCGGCCGGCGTCGGCTGGGAAGTACTGGCGTCGGCGGACCTGCGTTGGGGAGCGCCCGCCCTGCGGAACGATTCCATGGCGCGGATCTCGCCGACCAGGGTCGCGGCTGGCTCCTTGCCGTCGGTGGCCAGGTCCAGTTCGCGGACCTGGAGCAGCTGAGTCTGGAGTTGCGCTTCGGTGCGGTGGCCGAGTCGCTTGAAGGCGGCGGTCGGTTGCTGGGCGGACGTGCTCAGACCGAGGCAGGCCAGCATGGCCAGACTGCCAACCAGGGTGCGAACCGGAAACCGATGGCGGCACGACGTTCGCATGACCGGGGCCTCCCAGATGGAGAATGGGAAGGAGAAAAAACGCCCTTCCAGTGTAGCTCGCAGTCCATGCACCATGCCAGGAAAACCGCTCCGGCAAATAGTTGACACGTCGTTTATTCCACTCGTTTCACCCGTTTCGTGAAACGGCCGGGGTATGGCCCTGTCCGCGAAACGGACGGCTACTGCATCTTGATTTGCGACAGCGGCAGATGCGCTGGTTCACCGGGCAGCCCTTTCCTGATGCGGGGAGAGTATTTCAATTCCAGTCGATTTGGAAAAAATACCCTGCGCGGTGAAGCCGGGTTTCAAGTTAAGGCAACGAGCGAACCGCGACGCCGATGGGCACTGGTGTCTCGTAGCCGACCTGGCCGCCGCCGTAAGTGGCTTGATCCGTGACCAGTCGAAAAGTGCGGATTCTCCGCTGACCTGGCTCGAAATCGATGAAGCCCACCAGCGTGGCGCGTACCTGGTTGTCATCCGCGTTCCGCGCGAAGTCGTGCTGCATGATGAGGCTGCCTTCCAGCCTGGCGCGGGCCTTGTTCCCCTCGACCGATGTTACTCGCGCGGTCAGTCCTTGCCGGTGAAACACGTTGCGCGAGACGTCGGTGTTGGGTGTCTGCGGATAGCAATGCGTCAGCAACCGGGCGGTCAGCTCCCGGTCCAGTTCCCAGGTCAGGCCGGGCCGGACCCCGCCGCTGGGCAGCAGCCGGGCACACTCCGCCCGGTCGAAGACGACCCAGTCTTCCGCCGGCAGGGCTTTCCAGCTGTCGCCCGTCAGGCCCAGCCCCTTTTCCTCGGGCGTGAAGGGCACTTCCTCGCCATTCTTGCGGTTCAGATAGCGGGCGGTGACGTGCA
>JAGVLI010000556.1 GCA_020054355.1 Planctomycetales bacterium
CGCTCCCCGGTCAGCCAGCGCGGCGGCGGCCAGGCGTTCCGGCGGCGCGCCTGGTGGAGACGATGGTGCAGCCAGAGTTTCAGCCCAAACCACCAGGCCAGCAGCACGGCCCAGGATGCAAGCAGCGCTGCCAAGAAGATGCCCGTGAAAGCCGTGACGAGCGCGCCGCCGACCTGCCGGCCCGCCCCGCCGCCCAGCCAACCCATGAGCCGCAGAAAAATGTAAGCGAAGATCATCAGCGAGGCGGTGATCGCCACTTTCCACAGGCCGAAGGCCAGGTAGAGCCAGAACAGTGCCCGGCCCCGACGGCGGTTGGCATCGCGGCGGCGCAGCCACCAGGCGGTGCGGGCATCGTCCCAACCGAACTTCAGGCAAATCGTGGCCACGGCCAGGCCCGGCTGAGCGGTCAACTCGTACAGCACCCAGGCGATGAGCAACAATGCCGGCACGCTGAGCGCGTTGGCCCAACGGTGCGCCCTCCGCTCGGATGGTTCGCCGGTGTCGTAGGGCATGGTGTCTGTGTGCCGTTTAGCCGCGAGCCGAAGGCGAGCGCTGGTCCCCAGCGCTCGCCACCGGCTCGCGGCTGAACGAGTCCGTCAAAACCGTTTCTGCCGCTGCACGAGGTACTGCATCAGCGCCTTGTCGAAGCTGACGCTGGTGTCCATCGGCACATAGTCGATGTTCGCCTTGTGGCATTCGTCCTGATAATACGCCTGGAAATCGCCGAGCGCTTTCAGGTAGTCGCCGCGCATCCCCTTGGCGTCGAGCGTCAGGCGGCGCGGCTCCTCCACATCCTCGAACTCGACGATGCCCTCGAACGGGAAATGCACCTCGGCTTCATCGAGCACATGGAAGAGGATAATTTCGTTCCCGCGATGGCGCAGGTGGTGCAAGCTCTTCAGCACCGGCTCGGGGTCTGTCAGCAAGTCGCTGAAGATCATGATGAGGCTCTTGTGCCGGATCATCGACGCCAGCTGATGGATGCAGTAGGCGACGTTGGTCTGGCCCGCCGGCTTCAGGTTGGCCAGCAGCGCCAGAATCGTGCCGAGTTGCGTCCGCTTGCTGCGTGGCGGCAGGCTCGTTTGAATGCGCGTGTCGAACGTGACCAGTCCGACCGGGTCCTGTTGGTGGATCATCAGGTAACCCAGCGCCGCCGCCAGGCAGATGGAGTAGTCGAACTTGGTCAGCTCCTGGCGATAGGTGTAGCCCATCGAGCTGGACAGGTCCATCACCAGGTAGCCGGTCAGGTTGGTCTCGGCCTCGAATTTCTTGATGTAATACTTGTCGGTCTTGGCGAAAACGTTCCAGTCGAGGTCTTTCAGGTCGTCGCCGGGAGAGTACTTGCGATGCTCGCTGAACTCAACGGAGAAGCCCTGAAACGGGCTGGCGTGCAGGCCGGTGAGAAATCCTTCGACGATGAACTTGGCGCGCAGGTCCAGCCGGGCCACCTGGTTGATGACTTCGGGACGCAGGTATTTCTCGGCGTTGGCCATGAGGCACTCGTCAGCCAATAATCACTCGTTCACCAGCAGCTTGCCTTCGGCACTGAAAAAGCCGCGGGTGTCCACTTGATAGACGCCCTGGGTGGTTTTCGCCAGATAACGGCACAGCACTTCCAGAAACTCGCGGACATTATGCTCCTCGAAGCGGTCGCGCGGGCAGGGCACGGTGAACACCTGGTTGGCACCGATCATGAGCTGCATCAATTGGCCGGACAGCACCGCGTTATCGATGGTTTCCAGCCAGGCGGCCCAGGAATTGAGGTCGTCGCGCACGTCGTCGGCTTCGGCCAGGTAGCGATTGAGCCGCAACGGCTGCGGATCGGCGGAAACCAGGAAATCGGCCTGAAACCAGCCGAAATCATCCTTCTTGAAGTGGCCTTCGACCGCGATGCCCTCGCTGCGCAAATGCTCCAGCAGCGCCGCCGCCTCGGGAGCGGTTTCGCTGGCGCCAAAGACGCGGAACCAGATGGACATCAGCTACTCCGTCCGACCATCGCCGTTTAGCCGCGAGCCGAAAGGCGAGCGCTCGAACCGTCCTCAGCGCTCGCCTACCGGCTCGCGGCTAAACGAACTTTTCGATCCCCTCGAACGGCACCACGAAGGGCCACCGCTGCAAGGGTTTGTTTTCCTTGAGCGGATTCTGCTCCACATACCGAATTGCCGCCCGAATCTGCGGCTCGTTGTCAATGAAGACCTTCCACTCGCCGCGCCCCCAGCATTTGGGCAGCTTTCCCTCGGCGGGTTGATATTGCGCCAGCGGATGCAGATTCTCCTTCTTGAGCTGCCGAGTCGCATCGCCCTTCAACAGGTTGACGATTTGCTCGACCGGGTAATGATGCCGGGCGATGACCATGTGAACGTGCTGCGGAAGTATCGCACACGCCCAGATGGTCAGGCCGTTGGTTTTCGCGAACTGATGAAAGCCGCGTCCGACGGCCCTGGCCTGGAGCCCCGTAAACTCGACGGGCGGATATTTCAGCGACTGTTTCGCTGCCAACCGCAGCGCGACATCGTGCGGGTCCCAGGCCAATGAACGTCGTTCGGTGGTTTTCGTGGCGTTGCCGAAACGCAGCAACTCCCAGGCGCCGACGAAATCCGACCAGGAACCGCGCGGATCGTTGGGGAGCCAGAATCCATACGTGCTAAAGATCACATGGTAGGCGTGAACCATTGATCGACCTCCTTCTTTGTCGTTTAGCCGCGAGCCGAAAGGCGAGCGCTGCGATCGTTTGAGCGCTCGCCTACCGGCTCGCGGCTAAACGGCGATGCTTTATTTTCGAGTGCGCTGATACTTCTGCACCTCTGGCTCGCCGGTCGCCTTCAGCAATTCCGCGATGATGTCCTCGCTGGACTTGCCTTCGGCCTGCGCCTGGAAGTTGGCGCTGATGCGGTGGCGCAGCACCGGGATCGCCGCCTTCTTGATGTCGTCGATCGCCACGCTGAAGCGCCC
>JAGVLI010000061.1 GCA_020054355.1 Planctomycetales bacterium
CGCTACCTCGGCAAGGGCGTGCAGCAAGCGGTCCACAACGTCAACGACGTGATCGCGCCGCGCCTGGCGGACCTGAACGCCATCGATCAACTCGCCATCGACCGCATGCTCCTCTACATCGACGGCACGCCCAACAAGAGCAAGCTCGGCGCCAACGCCCTGCTCGGCGTCTCGCTGGCCATCGCCCATGCGGCCGCCAATTCGCTGGGCCTGCCGTTGTACCGTTACATCGGCGGCAACAACGCCAAGTACCTGCCCGTGCCGATGATGAACGTCCTCAACGGCGGCAAGCACGCGGACAACAACGTCGATTTTCAAGAGTTCATGATCGTGCCCATCGGCGCGCCCTCGTTCCGCGAGGCGCTGCGCATGGGCGCTGAGGTCTTTCACCACCTGAAGAAAGTGCTGCACGACCAGCACCTCAATACCGCCGTCGGCGACGAGGGCGGCTTCGCGCCCAACTTGAAGAGCAGCGACGAGGCGCTCGAAGTGCTGGCGAAGGCGATCGAGCAGGCCGGTTATAAGCTCGGCGACGAAGTGGCTTTTGCCCTGGATCCCGCCACTACCGAATTGTTCGATGAAGCCAAGAAGCGCGGCAAGACCGGCTACTGTTTTTTCAAAAGCCAGCCGGACCGCATCGCCAGTTCGGAAGAGATGATAGAGTTGTGGAAGACCCTGTGCGGCAAGTGGCCGATCCTCTCGATCGAGGACGGCTTGGCCGAGGACGACTGGGCCGGCTGGCGGAAGCTGACGGCCGAGCTGGGCCAGCGAGTCCAGCTGGTCGGCGACGATCTGTTCGTGACGAACGTGCAGCGCTTGCAGGCCGGCATCGACCAGCAGGCGGGCAACAGCATCCTCGTCAAGGTCAACCAGATCGGCACGCTGACGGAAACCCTGGATACGATCGAGCTGGCCAAACGGCACGGCTTCACGACGATCATCAGTCATCGCAGCGGCGAGACGGAAGACGTGACCATCAGCGACATTGCCGTGGCCGTCAATGCCGGGCAGATCAAGACCGGCTCGGCCAGCCGCACGGATCGGATCGCCAAGTACAACCAACTCTTGCGCATCGAGGAAGACCTGGGCGCCGACGCCCGCTACGGCGCGGCCCTCTGGCCCAAATCGCGCCGATAGTCGGCCGCCGCAACACCGCTTGCGGTTTAGCACGTCTTCGCGCCACGGGAACCGCAGCCATGAAGACCAGCACGCCGGAAGCCAATCGCGGTCGTTTGCGTTTCTCCGCGACGTACCTGCTGTTTGGTCTGAACCTGCTCCTGGCGGCAGCGCTGATCGCGCTCGTGATGCTTGCTCCCTTGCTGCCAGGGCAGGCCGCGAACCCCAACGGCTGGTCCCGCCTCTTTCAGTTGTTCGGTCAGGATGCAGCCGTCCGCCGCACTGCCCTGGCCGCCGCCGCCGGGCTGGTAGTGACCGCCTGGGTGTTTTTCCGCGTCCCAGTCAGCATCCGGGTGACGGCGCCGCGCACCGTCCGGGTCCACATGACGCCGTCCAACGTCGTCGGAGCCTGAGCCATGTTTACCAGCCCCGTCTTTCTGCTGCTGGCGGTCGCCCTGCTGGTGCTGCTCTTTCTGTGGCGGCGCAGCGAGGAGACAACCGCTTCGGCAAGGCGGCGGCGGTGGTGGCCGTGCTGCTGGTGCTCTGGTTCGGCTGGCAGTTCATCCGTATGAATTCCCGCACCGCGCAGATGGAGCGCAAGACCCGCGAGATGGCGGCTGCGATTCAGACCAGGAACCTGGACGCGGTCTTCCAGCATATCTCGGACGAATTCCGCTACGGGCCACTGGACAAGAGTCGGCTGCGCGGCGTCGCGCAGCGTTTCCTGGACAGCGGCGAACTGAATTCCATCGAGGTCTGGGATTTCGAGGAACCCCAGGTCAAGGAAGCGCAGGGCGATGAGAAAGCCAGCGCCATCCTCCAGTTCCGGGTGAAACCGAAGGGACGGGATATTCCCGAAGTCTTCTTCCGCTGCGCGTCGCGCTGGACATTGGACGCGGACGGACAGTGGCGAATGGCCGGCTTCGATCTGTACCGCATGCCGGGCAACCAGCCCTTCAGCCCGCCGATGTTCCCGGCGCGTTGAGCAGCGTTCGTGGGTCACGATTCCAATCGTGACGACTTCAAGCCAGTCACGATTGGAATCGTGACCCACGGGACGGGAATTTCCGGAAACCGCGACTGTCAACCCGCCGCTTTTTTCTTCAGCACGAGCATGATGACGGCCAGGGCAATGAAGCCGATGGCCACGCCCGCCCAGAGCGGATCGTGCGTCACCTTGTGCCAGCCTTGCTTGGCGCCGTCGCCGATCGCGGAAAACGCTTCCACGATCTTCTTTGCAATGGAACCGTCGGTAAACATGTTGCAGCCTCCCGCCTCGGTCTGATGTCACCAGCGCCACTGCCAGCCCTTCATCGTCGGCAGCAAGTCGTGCCGCGTCAGGTTGAACTGCAACGGCGTCACGGTGATATAGCTGTCCGCCAGCGCGCTGACGTCGGTGTCGGGCAGCGGTTCGGGACAATCGATATCGGGCCTGCTCCAGAAATACACCCGGCCGCGCGGATCGACCCGCCGGTCGAAGGTCTCGACATACGGGGCTACGTTCTGCGGCACGGTGCGGATGCCCTTCACCGGCCCTTTGTCCAGGCTGGGGATGTTCACGTTGAACAACGTCCCCTTGGCCGGCTGCTGGGCGAGAATTTGGGCAATCACTTCGCGGGCGTAAACAGCACCCGTCGGAAAGTCGAGCGGCTTGGGCTTGGTGTATTCCATCGAGACCGCGATGCTGGTCCGCCCGAAGAAAGCGCCCTCGATGGCTGCGGCGACGGTGCCGGAATACAGCACGTTGATGCCCGCGTTGGAGCCGGCATTCAGGCCGCTGACCAGCATGTCCGGCGGCTCGGGCAGCAGTTCCAGGAGCGCCAGTTTGACGCAATCCGCCGGCCGGCCTTCGACGGCCCAGCCGACAAACTGCTGCTCCTCGTCCAGCACTTCCTGCACCAGCAAGGGATTCAGCAGCGTGATGGAATGGCCCACGCCGCTCTGCTCGCTCGCGGGGGCGACCACCACCACCTCGCCCAGCTGCCGTAGTTCCTTCCTCAGCGCCCGCAGCCCCGGCGCGTAGATGCCGTCGTCGTTGGTCAGCAAGATGCGCACGCATCCCTCCTGGATTGAAGAGCGGACTGGTCCCTAACAAGTCTGCGCCAGGTAGGTCCG
>JAGVLI010000281.1 GCA_020054355.1 Planctomycetales bacterium
AAGCGGTTGCGGGCGGACGTGCCCTACGTCGGCGTGGGCGTTGGCAAGCGCTGGTCGCGCAACTTCATGAAGCTGGCCGCCGAGCGGACCAGCGGCGCGTTCGCGCAAATCAATCCCGACGACGAAGTTTCCTGGCGCGCCTTCGAGCTGTTCAGCACGTTGCGGACCTCTCGGCTGCTGGGCGTGAAGGTCGTCGATAACGCGGAGAAGGCCAACTTCCTGACCATTACCGGCGCCATCGCACATGGGGAGGAAATCTGCGCCGTCGCCCGCGTCGCCGAGGGCGGCGAGTTGCCGAAGTCGGTCAGCGTCGCGGGAGTGCTCAACGGCAAGCCCTTCTCGGTGGACCTGCCGGTGAAGGATGTGGCGGCGAAGGCGGACTACCTGCCGCGCACCTGGGCCAAGCTGGAGATCGACCGCCTGCTGGCTGAGAACGCCGAGAACAACAAGCCGCGGATCATCGAACTGTCCAAGCAGATGTACGTGATGACGCCCTTCACCTCGCTGCTGGTGCTGGAAAACGAAGCCATGTATCAGCAGTACAACGTCGATCGCGGCCGCAAGGACCACTGGGCCTTGTATGCCAGTCCGCCGAAGATGCCCATCGTCTACGAACCGCTGCCGAATCAGGTCGAAGTCCGCAATCCGCCGGCCGGGAATAACCCGGTGAGCCAGAAGCCAACCGCCGAGCAGGTGCTGCAAACCGTGATGGTCCGGATGCCGCCGCGCTTCTTCCAGGACCGTTCGGGCCGGCATTACGGCAACGCGCTGACCGCCTGGCAGCTCATGAACATTGCCTATGCGGTCCCCGAGGCGAACCTCGAAAATGACGGCTCGGGCGATTTCGAGTTGTTCCTGGAGGGAATTCTCGAAGCGCCGCGCTCGGGGGGCAATCCTAAGTCCAGCCGCACCTACATGCCGGGCTGGCGAGTGGGCCAATTCGACGACCGTTGGGGCCGACTCCCCGGCGACCTGCCGGTGCTCAATCCGGAGAGGAAGCCGTCGGCGGAAGGCCAGCCTGCGGGTCCGCGCCCGGTCGTGCCGCGCCCGAGTTCCCTGGACTTCAAGCGGCTGGTCGATTTCGGCTACGTCCCGCGAAGGCAGTCGGCTGCGGGCCTGGTCCGGGAGCGCATGGAAGACAAGTACAGTCAGGAGTTTTTGCCTCTGTACCGTCGCGGATTCGGAGCGATGAAAGACGAGAGCATTCGACTGGGCATGGCAGGCGCTCCTGGCTATTTCGGCCGCGAATTCGGCAACCTGCGGGACATGGAGGAACTCGACTTCGCGGACAATGGAAAGCTCAAGGAAGCCGGCGAAGGGAAGAGTCGCGAGCGCCGTGGGCGAGACCGCTGGAACCTGCGCTTCGGCGACGGCATGCCGGACGTGCAGTTCCTGGATCAGTACGTCGCCCAGATGTTCAACGGCCAAGGTCGCCAAAACCTCCACTACTATCGGCCCGGCTTCAGCGGCGACGAGCGCGTCTTCACGGACCTGGTCAGCTACGCGCCCGGCATGAACACCAGTCGGGCGGACATCCGGGCGGTGCTCGAACTTGAAGCCCGGCCCACGGAGGCCCGGAAGAGCGGCAAGGTCGATGCCGAGGCCCGGCAGCTCATCGAACGGGCGCGGGCCGCCGGGTGGGAGAAACTGACCTTCGGCGCGGATGCCGGCAGCTTCAGCATCACTCTCGACGGCGCCGGCCGTTACCGCTGGGAACGGACCCTGGCCAGCGGGCTGCGCGAGCAAGTGGTCTGCGACGGCCAGTTGCTCTGGCACCTCTATCCGGAACTCGCCGTCGGGGCCAAACGCTCCGTCAGCCGCTTCCATCGCGCCGAGTTGACCGCACTCGTGCCCTGGATGCTGCCGCCCACCGACGATCTGGCTCACGGGGCCGACGTGCGAGCCGTCGGGCAGCGGACGATTCGCGTCGTGCCGCTTGGGGCCGAAGCCGCCAAGGACAAGGATGGCAAGCCCCAGAGCTACGCCGTGAGTCAGTACGTCTTCGCCGCCAACGACCGGCTGGCCGAGTACAGCGTCCGAGAGATGCCGGCGGACCAGCTGCTCTTCCGCGAGACCTACGACGCCGACGGCGCCATTCGCCGCTTCGACGCCGAGAACAAGGAAGTGTCCGTCGTGAAGGTGAAACGGGCAGCGGCGGAGGCCCCCGAGCTGGCGCCGAAGACCACGGGGCTGGTGGTGCTGCCCTTGCCCTATCGCGAGCGCAGCCACGTTTGGCGAGTGAAGCAGATCGACCAGTACAAGGACATGAGCGAAACGACGGCGCTGGCGCTGCTGGCGGCGGACTTCGCGGGCGGCAACGTCTATGAACTGCTCCGCGTCCTGGGAGAACGCTACCAGGGCGACATGAAGTCCATCGGCATGTACACGCTGCTGGCCAGCGCCGGCATGAACGTGGAAGATCAACCGGAACCGAACCGGGCAGACGGGTTCAAATGCCAGAGCGTGTCGATGCGTTACGGCAAGCAGCCTTTGTCGAAGTACCTGGCCTTCATCAGCAACCCCAATCGTCGGCAGCAGGCCGCAGAGAGCAAGTTGGAGCTGGCGGCGGACAGCTTCGTGGGCCGACTGGCCGCGTTCCGCGACCTGGCGATGCCCTGGCGCAACGGCACCTATCCCAGTTCCGAGCCGGCCGTCCGCGAACTGCAGTTCATCCAGGTGCTGGGCTTCATCAAGACGAACCGCGGCACGCCCTTCGCCTGGGCCATGCTCGATTCGGTCCTGAACCGGGGTTACTGGAACGAGGCCGTCAAGGTGGGCCTGCTGGACGCGATCCAGCAATTCGAGCAGGAGCCCGGTCTGGCCTACTGCGTCAAGTACGAGATCGCCCGGCTGATGTTGCACAACGAGCCGGTCAAGGCACGGCAGCTGTTCACCGAACTGTACCGGGACACCTTCAAGAAAGGCACGCTGCCGCTCATCGACCATAGCTTCCGCCAGGCGCTGACGGCCGAGCAGCATCAGGACGGCCATAGCAACGGTTGGTTCGAGTTGGTCCGCCAGACGGCCGATCAGCTGCTCAAGGACAAACATGCCGGCGCGGTCATCGCCCTGGCGTGGCAGGTGCAGCAACTGGGCGATGCCTTTTTGGCCGATGAACTGCTGCAGCGTGTCCTGAGCGAAGTGCCCGCCGAGCGACGGCTGCCGGCCACCTTGACCGTCATCGAGCACT
>JAGVLI010000596.1 GCA_020054355.1 Planctomycetales bacterium
AGGCGCCAACGTCGCGCTGACGGATCGCGAGCCGGTCGTTGCCGAAGCCGCTGCCGAGATTGCCGGTCGTTTCAAGGTGCGCGGCCTGGGCCTGATCGCCGACGCGACCCGCTACGAGGCAATGCAAAGCGCCGCGAAGGAGATCGGTACCGCCTTCGGCCGGATCGATCATATTGTCTTCGCGGTGGGCATCGGTTCCGGCAAGTTCGGTTTCCCGTTCTGGAACCTGGAGCCGGCCGACTGGCCGCGCATCCTGGAAATCAACGTCATCACGGCCGTCAACACCGCTCATGCGTTTGCCCCGGCACTGGTGCAAGCGAAATCCGGGACGATGCTATTCATCTCGTCGGTGGCGGGGCAGATCGGTTCGCAGACCGATCCGCCTTACAGCGCTTCCAAGGCGGCGCTCATCAACTTCGCGCAGTGCGCCGCCAAGGACCTGGCCCCGTACAACGTGCGCGTCAACACGCTCTGCCCCGGCATGGTCAAGACCGTGCTCAACCGCGCCGTCTGGGAAGCCTGGCACCGCCAGCAGCCCGAGGACCAACGGCAATCCTACGACGAGTGGGCCGACGACAAGATTCGCCGCCTGGTGCCGCTGGGCCGCTGGCAGGAACCGGAGGACATGGCGGCGATGGTGGTGTTCCTGGCATCCGAACGCGGCCGCAACATCACCGGGCAAACGCTCAACGTGGACGGCGGCTTCGTGATGCACTGGTAGCCGGGAGTCGGGCAGCCTAATCCCCTTGAATCTCGCCTGCCGCGCTGAGAGAATCCGTCAACTCACCGCGGCGTACTCGGCGAGCCGCAGATCACCTCTGGGCAATCTGCTCTGCATTCATTCGCTCGAAAGGATCGCGATATGAAGAAGCTCATGGTTGTGAGCTGCGCGCTCGTCCTGTTGGCAGCCGGCCGAAGCTCGGCGCAAGACACTCACGAAGCACTGCTCAAGGAAATGATCGGCAACCTCAAGGAGGCTACCAGCCTGCTCAAGGGCGTGAAGGACGAGGAAACCGCCAATGCGGCCGGTCCCAAGGTGAAGAAGATCGCCGAATCGATGAAGGAAACGGCCAAGAAGCTCGAGAAGCTCGGCAAGCCGACCAAGGAACAGGAAGCGGAACTGGAAAAGAAATACAAGGAAGACCTGAGCAAGCTGCTCAAGGACTTCCAGACGGAATTGCTGCGTGTCAAGGACGTGAAGGGCGGGCTTGAATTGCTCAAGGCGTTCCAGGACGCCAAGCCCTGATTCTTCCTTGCGAAACCGCAAGCGGCTGCGACCCCGCTTGCGGTTTCGCGAAGGTTCGGAACCGACGATTATCGCTTCACTTTCAGCAACTCGACCTCGAAGATCAGTTCGGAATCCGGCGGGATGTCCTTGCCGGCCCCGCGCTTGCCGTAGCCCAGTTCCGACGGAATGATCAGCTTGCGCTTGCCGCCGACCTTGATGCCCTGCACGCCTTCATCCCAGCCCTTGATGACCATGCCGGCGCCGAGCTTGAACTCGAACGGCTCCTTGCGGTCCAAACTGCTGTCGAACTTCTTGCCGTTGGTCAGCCAGCCGGTGTAGTGGACCTCGACCGTGTCGCCTTTCTTGGCTTCATCGCCGGTGCCGACTTTCAGTTCCTGGTACTTCAAGCCGGAGTCGGTCTTGACGATTTTCGGCTCGTTCTGGGCGGCGGGGCCGCTCAGCACCAGGAACAGGCCGCACAGCGCCGCCAGGGGCAGCCAGAGCTTCGCTTGCATCGTACTTCGTCCTTTCGTTGGAACAGATCCTTCCGGATAACGACTCGAATCATTCTAGGGGCTGGCCGGTCAATCGGAACGAGTCTGTCTCGACCAAGGCTCGGACCCTCCTTGGCCGTCCCCGTTTCGTTTCAATTCATTTCACTGACACCCTCTCCGCCGTCTCAATGAGAATCAATAAGGGTTAGTGTCTACTAACTATCGTCCGCGGACGGATTGGATCTACCGGCTGCACCAAACAAACCCTGGTGCGCTGCTACAGCGTCCACGGTTGGCGATACTCCTTGCGGATGAACTGGTCCGCTGCCGGTTCGCCGACGGCCTTCAGTTCCTTTGCGTCCCAGGTGATCGGCTTGCCCAGTCGGTACGCCACGTTGCCCAATAATACGGCCTCGGTCAACGCGCCGCTGTAATCGAAGTTGCAGGTCGTCGCGCCGCCGCTCTTGCACGCTTCCACCCATTCCTTGTGGTGGCCAATGGAATTCGGGATCGTCGGGTTCGGCGCGACGAAGCCCTCGAAATCCTTCTCCGGGAGCAGCTTCCGGTTGCTGTAATCGCACAGCAGCATGCCCTTCTCGCCGACGAACAGCACGCCGTCGCCCCATTTCGGCAGCTTGCCTTCGGCGAAGTGCGGCGGGCGCTTGCCGCCATCGTACCAGACCAGCTTGACTGGCGGCAGGGTATCGCGGGCGGGGAATTCATAGGTGACGACCAGTGCCTTGGCGGCGGTCTCCGGATGCACCGGCGGCCCTTCCGCCGAGACCTTCGTCGGGTGGCGCAGCTTCAGCGCCCAGAAGGGCAGGTCGGTGTAATGGCAAGCCATGTCGGCCAGGGTGCCGCCGCCGAAATCCCACCAGCCGCGCCAGTTGAAGGGCACATAGGCAGTGTGATAGGGACGCTGCGGCGCCGGCCCGAGCCAGAGGTCGTAGTGCAGCCCTTCCGGCACCGGCGGCGTGTCCTTGGGCCGGTCGCCGCCGCCCCACGACTTACCGCACCAGACATGGGCTTCCTTGACCGGGCCGATGGCGCCCGACTGGATCAATTCGACGACCCGGCGATAATTGGTCCCGGCATGAATTTGCGTGCCCATCTGGGTGATGCGCTTCTGCTTGGCGGCCAGCTCCGCGACCACGCGGGCTTCGTGGACGGTGTGCGTCAGCGGCTTCTCGCAGTAGACGTGCAGGCCGGCTTTCAGGGCCGCGACCGTGGCCGTGGCGTGCGTGTGGTCCGGCGTGGCGACCACGACCGCATCGAGTCCCTTGGTCTCCAGCAGCTTGCGAAAGTCAACATGGAACTGGGCCTTGGGGAACTGTTCCCGCGCCTTGCCGGCGCGCTTTTCATCGACGTCGCACAGGGCAACGATCTCACAGCCGGCCCCGGCCACGCCACCGAGGTTGTAAGCGCCCTGGCCGGCGACCCCGATGACGCCCACGGCCAGGCGGTCGTTCGCGCCGGGCTTTTTCTCTTGCGCCGACAGCAACGGCACGCTCAGGCCGGCGGCGGCGGCGGCGGCGGTTTGCAGGAAACGACGACGATTCATGCGGTGTGACATGACTGGCAGGCCCCCAGGAGACTTTGTCGTTTAGCCGCGAGCCAACGGCGAACGCGGCGACGCGGGACTGAATTATAGGGGATCGAGGTACGCGAAGCGCGCAAAAAAACAGGCGGCCCTCGAAGAGGACCGCCCGTTCTGGCAGCGATGATTGCTCGGCCGATCTTTCGCTTACGTGCCGGGATTCGGCCGGCGCGGCGGCTGGCCGCCACCCTTCTTGATCTCGTCAAACTGCTTCCGCTGTTCCTCGGTCAGGATGCTGTTGATCTTGCTGTCGAGTTCCTTCTGGAGTTCCTCGACCTTTTTCTTCTGCTCTTCGCTCAGCTTCAGACGTTCCTGGAGACCGGAGGACAGGACCTGGCCCGGAGCGCCGCCCCGGCCGCCGAAGCCGCCGAAACCCGGCCGCTGGGCCTTGACTTCCTCGAAGGTCTTCTTCTGGTCGGCGCTGAGCAAGCCTTCCACCTTGGCCAGGTAGTCCTCACGCAGCTTCTGGCCCTCGGTGCGCGAACCCTGGAGGGCTTCCGCGATCTTGTCCTTGTCCTTGCTCTGGAAGGCCTCGCGGAGCTTCTCGCCGTTGGCCTTGGCCTTGTCCTTGTATTCCTCGTCGATCTTCGTGTACTTTTCCTTCTGCTCGGCCGACAGCTTCAGCTTCTCGACCGCGTCGGCGCTCAGCAGTGAGCCGCCGCCGGGCCGGCCGGGCAACTGGAAGTTCTGCAGCTGGAACTGGCCCCGTTCTCCCTTCTGGAACTGGCCTTTTTCGCCCTTCTGGAACTGGCCTTTCTTCTGCTCCGGCTTGGCATCGTCGGCGGCGCTGGCCGGTTCCAAGGCCAGGACGAACAGCAAGGCTGCCGTCAGGGCAACGAGTTTGCACACCTTCATGGGTCTTCTCCCGCGTGAGCTTGGGTTTGAAATGAAGCTATCCTAAAAACCCCATGCGCGGTCCCAGGTTTCGGTGGCTGCGGCGAAAATCTCCCCTCGCCCCAGGCGGGAGAGGGGTGGGGGTGAGGGGTCTAGTTACCTGACTCCTACTGCCTGCCCCTCACCCCCACCCCTCTCCCACCAGGGGCGAGGGGCTAGATTGAGATTTCTCGGATCGAAGCGGACCGCTTCGCCGACAGGTTCATCAGGAAATGAAATCGCCCGTGAGCCAGCGCCAGACCGGATGCACTCCCACGGCCCAGCCTCCCGCCAGCCAGCCGGCCCAGCCCACAGCGGGCGCCTGCCGCAATGCTCGCCAGCCAAGATACAGGAAGAACGCGGCGACACCCACCGCAGCCGATGCCGCCGGCCAGAACGCCGCGCCCAGACAACCGGCATAAAGGATCAGGGTCGGGGTCAGGTCGTTCCAGCCGATCAGGTCGAAGGCCGCCCCGCGCCGCGAGAGCGGCCAGAGCAGCTGCACCGGCCAGTTGTAGAAAGCCACATCCGTGAACAAATGAAGAAATAACGATACTTGACACCAGAGCCAGAGCGGCCCCAGGGCTTCCGCACCGAGGAACGACGAACCGAACAGCGCCAGCAACAGAGGACCGCCGCATGTCAACGGCAGCCCATGCCCCAGGATGCGATGATAGCGCCGATAGAACTTCCAGCTGAGGACGATGCCCAGGCCGTCCAGGTCCGGCAAGCAGCCGGCGACGATGACCAGTGCCGTGCCCAGCGGGCCATGCTGCTGCTGCACGCCGAACTGCGCGAGGAGGAACGACAGCGCGATGTGTTCGGGGAGTTTCATCTTCACGCATATCGCCAGACATGCAGAATCTCGACGATGGCAGCGTTCGGCAAGACACGGAAATCCACTGCCAATGGCGACTCGAACAGGATGCGTCGGTCATCCGCGCGCGATTCGCCGGCATCGCTGGGATCGGCAGTGAGTTGCCGATCAATCTGGTGAGTGGCGGCGGTAATTGCCTGGCGACTGGAAGAATCGGCTTGGACCCAGAGCTCGGTGAGTTCATCCAGCGCCGTCTGGAGCCACTGGACCGTGTACATCACAACTTCCTCAGATGGTCGAGGACTTCCGCCGTGGTATAGCGCCGCTCCGTGGACTGCTCGCGCCGGCGCAGTTCTTCCTCGCTGACTTGCGGCTCCCGCTTCGAGGCCGGGATCGGAATGAAATGCCCGAGGATTCGTCCGGAAGCATCGTACAGTTCGACTGCTTGCTGAAGGCCGGCCAGCTTGGTTTGCAAGTCGTCGTTGACAGTCACCCGCGACATGTTAAACACCTCCGGAGAGTTTGGCTGCCATTTCATTCTAACGGCTGACGGGGCGTTGCTCAAGACGCCCGAAAATACCTGGATCAGCACCCGTTTCGGCCGTCAACCGTCGAGACAAAGGCTTGTCCGCCCTGCCCGACCCAAGGTAGGATGAAGGCTCAAGCTGACAGAGCGACCCGACCGGAGCGCTGCGATGTCGATTACCTCCCCACCCCCGCCGTTGCTCATGGGCACGCCGCCCGATCCGATCTGGCGTCTGAGCGTGGCCCAGTATCACCAGATGATTCAGGCAGGCATCCTGACCGAGGACGATCCGGTCGAACTCCTGGAAGGAATCCTGGTGACCAAAATGCCCAAGAACCCGCCGCACCGAGTCGCTACCCGCCGAACTCAAAAAAACCTCGAACGACTGGTTCCCCCAGACTGGTCGGTCGATACGCAGGAGCCGATCACGCTCGCAACCAGTGAACCGGAGCCTGATGTCTTCGTCAGCCGGGGTGACACGGGCCAGATCACCGACCGACATCCAGGGCCAGAGGATGTCGTGCTGGTGGTGGAAGTGGCGGACGCAACCCTGACTCGCGATCGCACGACCAAGAAACGCATTTATGCCCGCGCCAGCATTCCGATCTACTGGATCGTCAATCTCGTGGATCGGCAAATCGAAGTGTATACCGACCCGACCGGCTCCGTGGAACAGCCGGACTACCGCCAGCGCCGGGACTACGGCCCCACGGACGCCGTGCCGGTGGTGATTGACGGCCGGGAAGTCGGGCAGATTCCGGTTGACGAGTTGTTGCCTTGATTCTCGTCCGTGACTCGCGAAACCACTTGACCAGAGCTGTCGCTGACAACAGAGTGTCACCTGCGGCTGCCCCTGTATTCCGACAACAAGACCCACGGCCAGACGATCATCAGCAGTACAACAATCAACGGGAAGAGAATGATCTGCCTGACAACAGGAACCGGCGGATACGGTTCGCCATCGATGTCTAGCCCCCCGATGGGTTTCTGCAACAAGAGAGCAAAGGCGGAATAGACGCCAGGGAAGCACCAGAGACCGACCAGTATCCAGGCCCACCAAGGCAGGTTCATGGAATCCACCATCTACTCCCCAATGACTTTGACCAGCACCCGCTTCGGCCGTCGGCCGTCGAACTCCCCGTAGAAAATCTGCTCCCAGGGGCCGAAGTCCAGCTTGCCTTTGGTGATCGCGACCACGACCTCGCGGCCCATGACTTGCCGTTTCATGTGGGCGTCGGCGTTGTCCTCGCCGGTGCGATTGTGGCGGTAGCGCTGCGGCGACGCATCGAATGGCGCTATCCCTTCCAGCCACTGCTTGTAGTCTTCGTGCAGCCCGGATTCGTCGTCGTTGATGAACACAGAGGCCGTGATGTGCATTGCGTTGCAGAGGACCAAGCCCTCCTGCACGCCGCTCTTGCGAACGACTTCCTCGACCTGCGGCGTGATGTTCAGGAAGTCCATCCGGGCCGGGATGTTGAAGGCCAGGTATTCGGTTTGGGATTTCATGGTTGCTCGCCTCACATAGTAGTCCGCCGCTCCGCGGCGGATCGCGGCGCAGCCGCGAGCAGCGCCCTTGCTATCATCATTCTTCCTGGCCAAAGAACCAGCAACCGATCCGCGACTGGCTGGCGGCATCAGCGGCATCAGCGCCGTCCTCGCGTCCTCGACTCCGGAAGAGCTTCTAGGACAACGAACCAGAAGTCTATTCGCGACGCTCCGTACCGCCAGTCGCCGGCCGGACATCGCGGCTGCGCCGCGAACCGCCGCGGAGCGGCGGGCTACCATGTGCGGCCGGCTTCATTCATACAATACCCGCATGGATGATTTTACCGAAATGAAACGCGAAGCGCTGGCCCGGCACCTGCGCCAGGCCGTGCGGGGCGAGGTGCGCTTCGACGACGTTTCCCGCAAGCTCTACAGCACCGATGCCAGCATCTATCGCATTCAGCCGCTCGGCGTCGTCGCCAGGAGCGTCGAGGACCTGGCAGCCATCGTGTCGATCTGCGGCGAGATGCATGTGCCCATCACGGCGCGCGGCGGCGGCACCAGTCTTTCGGGCCAATCCATCGGGCCGGGCGTCGTCGTCGATTGCAGCAAGTATCTGAATCGGCTGCTCGATCTGGATGTCGCCCACCGCACCGCGCGCGTGCAGCCGGGGATCGTCCTCGATCACCTGAATCGTGCGGCAGGCAAGCACGGCTTGCAGTTCGGGCCGGAAGTGGCCACTTCCAGCCGGGCGAACCTTGGCGGCATGATCGGCAATAACTCCGCTGGGGCGCGCTCCATCGTCTACGGCAAGACCAGCGATCATGTGCAACGCCTCCAGGTCGTGCTGGCGGACGGCAGCCGGGCCGACTTCGGACCCATCAGCGAACGCGACTGGGAACGTCGGGCGGAAGGCAAGTCGCTCGAAGCCGGCATCTATCGCGGCGTCCGTCAGATTGTCCGGAACAATGAAGTGGAGATTCAGAAGCGCTTTCCCAAAATCTTGCGGCGGGTCAGCGGCTACAACCTGGACTACCTGTCAGCGGTCAATGGTCAAACGTCGGTTGCAAAGGAATCGGGCCTGCATTCGCTGATTATCGGCAGCGAGGGTACCCTGGGCCTGATCGCCGAAGCCGAATTGAAGCTCATTCCCAAGCCGAAGTATCGCGGTCTGCTGGTGCCGCACTTCACCTCGCTGGCCGCCGCGATGGATGCCCTGGCAGCCTGTCTGGAATTGCAGCCGTCGGCCGTCGAGTTGCTCGACAAGATGCTGATCGACCTGGCTCGCGACAACCTGACGACGCAACGCCAGATGGCGGCGGTGATCGGCCGGCCCGCAGCGCTGCTGATGGTCGAGTTCAGCGGCGACGAGCAGGCCGAGATCGCCGACCGCATCGAAAAGTTGAAGCAGCGCCTGGGCGAGGTCGCCGGCGTGACCGCGCTGGTGCCGGCCATCGATCCGGACATTCGCGACCCGCTCTGGAACCTGCGCCGCGCTGCCATGCCGTTGCTCTACGGCATGCATGGCGACCGCAAGCCGGTGACGTTCGTCGAGGATTGCGCCGTCAGCCCGGACCGGCTGCCGGAGTTCGTGGCCCGCTTTCGCGAACTGCTGCGAAGCAACGACACCGACGGCGCGTTTTATGGCCATGCCAGCGTCGGCTGCCTGCACATCCGCCCGGTGCTGAACCTCAAGGACCAGCGCGAAGTCTGGCTGATGCGCCGTATCGCCGAACAAGTCACCGACCTGGTGCTGGAGTTCGGCGGCTCGTTCAGCGGCGAGCACGGCGATGGCCTGGCGCGCAGCGAGTGGAACAAGAAGATGTTCGGGCCGGTGGTCTACGAAGCTTTCCGGCAAGTCAAACGCACGTTCGATCCGGAAAACCTGCTCAACCCCGGCAAAGTCGTCGATGCGCCGGCAATGACCGACAACTTGCGCTACGGGCCGGACTATCACCCGCGCACGCCGCTCACGGTCTTCGATTACAGCAAGCAAGAAGGCATCGTGCGGGCCATCGAACTGTGCAACGGCAACGGCGCTTGCCGGAAGATGCAAGGCGGGACGATGTGCCCGTCGTTCCGGGCCACCTGCGACGAAAAGGACTCGACACGCGGCCGGGCCAATGCGCTGCGGCTGGCACTTTCCGGAGAAGACCCGGTGCGCGACTTCCGCAGCGCCTGGCTGTACGACGTGCTCGACCTCTGCTTGATGTGCAAGGCTTGCAAGGCCGAGTGCCCCAGCAACGTGGACATGGCCAAGCTGAAGGCGGAATTTTTGGAAGCCTACTACGAGCATCGGCCGCGGCCCCTCGGCCAGACGCTGATGACCCGTATTCACTGGCTGAACCAGCTGGCGTCCAAGAGCGCGGGCTTGGTCAACTGGCTGCAACGCCGACGCTTCGTCCGCTGGCTGATGGAAAAGACGGCCGGCATCGACCGCCGCCGCAGCTTGCCGGAGGTCCATGCGGACCATTTCCGCGCGTGGTTCGCGCGGCGTTCGCCGCTCGCGACTGCGAAGCGGACAAGCCACGCCCTGTTGCTCGACGACTGTTTCACCACGTTCAACGAGCCGCATATCGGGCGAGCCGCGGTCGAGGTACTGGAACACGCGGGCTGCACGGTGGAGCTGGCCGGCATCGCCTGCTGCGGTCGGCCGATGATTTCCAAGGGCTTTCTTCGGCAGGCGCGCGACCTGATCCGCCAGCAAGCTCCCGGACTGGCCCGGCGGCTGTCCGACGGCATGCCGATCCTGGGCCTGGAACCGAGCTGCATCCTGACGCTGGCGGACGAATGGCCCGAGTTGGTGCCCGGCATCGACACCAAACGCATCGCAGCCGCCGCCGAGTTGACCGACGTCTGGCTGGCCCGTCAGCGGCAGGACGGCAAGTGCGAGCTGCCCTTGCAAGCGCGGGCGGAAAAATGCGTGCTGCACGGCCACTGTCATCAGAAAGCGTTGCGCGGCACGGATGGCACGGCGGCGGCGTTGCGGCTGATTCCGGAGTTGGAAGTCAACGTGCTGGACACCGGCTGCTGCGGCATGGCTGGCTCGTTCGGTTACGAGAAGGAGCACTACGACCTGAGCGTGAAGATCGCCAATCTCTCGGTCGTGCCGGCGCTGCAAGCGGAACCGGATGCGCTAGTCGTCGCGCCTGGAACCTCGTGTCGCCATCAGATCAAGGATTTGACCGGCCGCAAGGCGCTGCATCCGATGGAAGTGCTGCGCTCCGCGCTGGCGAGCGAGGAACGCTAGAGAAAGCGAGCGGCGGGGTTTATCCCCACCGTGTTCGGCACGATCCACAC
>JAGVLI010000130.1 GCA_020054355.1 Planctomycetales bacterium
AAGATTGCGCCCGGAGGGGCAAGGGCAGGAGCAGTCCGAAGGCGCCGAATTGGAGAATGACGGCTGAGCGAATGATGAAAGCGGCTTTCATGGGTCTGTTCCCGAAGCCCGCGCCCGCCGGTGCGCGGTTGCGGGAGTGTTCAGGTCGGCGCGTCCGCCGGCTTATCGCCGGCCGCCGGCTTTTCCGCGGCCGCGGGGCCACGCGATTCGATCTTGCCGAAGATCATTCGGCCCGCCGGGTTCTGCAGCACGCTGGTGACGGCGATCTGGACTTCCTGTCCCAGGTGCGCGCGGCCCTGCTCGACCACGATCATCGTGCCGTCGTCCAGATAGCCGACGCCCTGTCCGAGCTGGTCGCCGGGCTTGACGATCCGCACCAGCATCGACTCGCCCGGCAGCGCCACCGACTTGATGGCGTTGGCCACCTCGTTCAGGTTGATGACCTCGACGCCTTGCAGCTGGGCGATCTTGTTCAGGTTGAAGTCGTTGGTGACGACGCGCGCGCCGAGGGCCTTGGCCAGCACGACCAGGCGCTCATCCACCTTGGTGACGCCGCGCATCTCCGCCAAATTGCCTTCGTGGATCTCCAGTTCCACCTTGGGGTTGGACTGCATGCGCTTGAGCATGTCCAGCCCGCGCCGTCCGCGGTTGCGCTTCAGCTTGTCGGAACTGTCGGCCACATGCTGCAATTCCAGCAGCACGAAGCGCGGCACGATCAATTTCGCGTCGATAATCCTGGTGTCGCATATATCGGCAATCCGGCCGTCGATAATCACGCTGGTGTCGAGAACCAGCGGCCGGCTGCCCTTCGTCTGCTTCGAGAATTCCACGTAGGGAATGATGAAGCGAAATTCGTCCTTGGTTTGCAGCAGCGTGGAGACCGTGACGTAGCAGCAGACGACGGTGATGAACAGGCGCACCAGCAAGCTGGCGGCGGGCATGCGGTCGGGCGGAAACGACCCCAGGACGAACGGCTCCAGTGCCAGGGAAAACAACAGGCCCAGCAGCAGGCCGATCAGCAGGCCGAAGGAAATAGCGGAGATCGTCGAGATTTGCTTGTCGCGGGTGACGACGTCGCAAACGATGGTCAGCAGGCCGATGACCAGAATGACCCAGAACGCTCGCGGCCCCAGATAGTCGTCGTTATAGCGCTGAAAGTGGGTCAGGGCGGCGGTGGCCAGGCCAACAATCAGCAGCGCGAACAGGGCGCGTAGCAGCCGGACCAGCATGACGTACTCTCTCCCGGCGTCAGAGACCGCCGGCCAGCGTTATGATGTAAGTTAGATACGGGGATATTGTACGCCGGCCGAACCGTGGGCCAAGTTGACCGCTTGCAGTTTAGCGAGTTCCCTCCGCCAACTCTCGTAGGGTCCGCTGTGCGGACCATTGAACGATCAAAATGGTTACGGTTTGTGATCCGCACAGCGGACCCTACTGGAGTCTTGCCCGCTCGCCGTCACTCCGCGCCGCCGCCAGTCTCTCCCGCAAGCAATCGTAGAAGGCTTCCAACGATTGCGAGATGATCTTGGTATCGCCGAGCACCGGCATGAAGTTCGTGTCGCCGTTCCAGCGCGGCACGATATGCCAGTGCAGATGCCCGGGCAAGCCGGCGCCGGCGGCGCGGCCGAGGTTCAAGCCGATGTTGTGACCATCTGGATGCAGGAGTTCGTCCAGCAGCGCGGTCATGCGTTTCACGGTCTGCATGATTTCCAGCAAGTCGGCGTCGTCGAGTTCGGCGAGGTTGCCCCGATGAGTGCGCGGCGCCACCAGCAGATGGCCGTTGTTATAGGGGAAGCGGTTCAGCACCACCACCGACCGGGGCGTGCGCAACGCGATGAGGTTGCGCCGATCGTCGTCTTCCGCCAAGCCCTGGCAGATGAAGCACGGATCGGCGCCTGTCGGCGGTTTGGCGGCCGCGATGTAGGAGAGCCGCCAGGGTGCCCAGAGTTTATCCATGTACATATCCGGCAAGTTACAGGGCGTTGAATCGACCGCAACCATTGTATTTCATTCGCCGAGCCGCGCACGAAGTAAGCGGCTTGGTAGCCCCGCTTACTTCGTGCGCGGCTCGGAATCCGCGAAATCGCGCCCGCGAAGTTGTCTTGACAGGCTTGCCTCATCTTCCTACGATACCGTACTTTAACCGAAATAGTTTTCGAGAAGGCATGCAGTCATGGCAGTTCCCAAGCGACGCACGTCGCATGCCCGGCAGGGCAAGCGGCGGAGCCACCAGCACCTCAAGCCCATTCAAATCCAGTACTGTGCGGAGTGCAACGAGCCGGTGCTGCCGCATCGCGTCTGCACCAATTGCGGCTACTACCAGAAGCGCGAAGTCGTGGCGATGGAAGCCGAGGAGAAGTAAGTCATGCAGATCGCGCTGGACGCGATGGGAGGAGACCACGCACCCGGTCCGATCGTTGCCGGCGCGGTCCAGGCGGTTGCAGCCGATCCCGAATTGCGCGTCATCCTGGTCGGCGATCAGGCGCAGATTGCGCCGAACTTGCCCGCCGGTCAGTCCTCCGAACGCCTCGAGATCTTCCATTGCAGCCAGGCCGTGGGCATGGACGAATCGCCCGTCGAAGCCCTGCGCAAGAAGCCGGACAATTCCATTGGCCGTTGCTGGCAGTTGCTGTCCGAAAAGAAGGTCGAGGCCATCGTCAGCGCCGGCAACACCGGCGCGATGGTCGCGGGCGGTTTGCGGCTGCGCCGCTTCCTGAAGAACGTCCGCCGTCCCGGCATCGCCGCCGTCATGCCCACCTTGCGCGGCCCCTCGGTCATCATCGACGTCGGCGCCAACGTCAGCCCCAAGCCGCAACACCTGTTCCAGTACGGCGTGATGGGCGAAATCTTCGCCAAGCACGTGCTGAAGAGGGAAAAGCCCACCATCGGCGTGATGAACGTCGGCTCCGAGGAAGCCAAAGGCCACGACCTGGCCAAGGAAACCCAGGCGCTGTTCAAGGCCAGTTCCTTGCGCGAGCAGTTCATCGGCAACGTCGAAGGCCGGGACTTGCATCGCGGCGCGGTCGATGTGGTCGTCACCGACGGCTTCGTCGGCAACGTCTCGCTGAAGCTCTCCGAAGGCGTCTTCGAGTTCATCATGAAGGTCGTCTTCCAGGAGATGCAGACCGTCCTCAACGTGGAACGCGATACGGCGATGAAGGCCCTGCACGCCCTGGTCGAGCGCTACGACTACAGCAGCCACGGCGGCGCGCCCTTGCTCGGCATCGACGGCATCTGCATCATCTGCCACGGCAGCTCCGGCGACAAGGCGATCAAGAACGCCCTGGCCGTCGCCGCCAGTTACGCCCGCCTCAAGCTCAACGAACGCATCGTCCAGGAACTGGAAGCCACCTTGCCGGTCGGACTGCCGGAAGAATAATCTCATTCAAGTTGAGCCGCGAGCCGCAGGCGAGCGCTGATTCGCAGCGCTCG